>DATBYN010000521.1:0-19797 GCA_036513695.1 Bradyrhizobium sp.
CGGCGCGGTCGGATTTGCCAATGTCGAGTTCGGCTTCGAGATGAGCGTCAAGCGCATCCGCGAGGCGCCGCGGATCACCAAACCGTTCTCCGACGAGAGCTGGGCGCGTCTCGACGGGCTCGGCGAGCAGGTCGACGCCGAGCTCAAAACACACGACGTGCGATTGACGATGGGCGGCGAGCCGACGTTTGTCTCCGTCGACGATCTGGAAGCGCCGGAATGGAACATCGCCGCGGTCGGGCCGACCAAGCGTGCGCTTGCCGACGATCTCATTCGCAAATTGCGGACGCGCTTTGCGCCCGGCGGCCTCCTGCACTACGGGCAGGGCAAATGGTACCCGGGCGAAAGCCTGCCGCGCTGGGCGTTCGGGCTCTATTGGCGCAAGGATGGTGTGCCGATCTGGAAAAACTCCGACCTGATCGCGAAGATCGAGAATCCGCGGAAAGCGCTGATCGAAGACGCCGAGCGTTTTGCTGAAGGCACGGCAAAAAAACTCGGTCTCGATGCCGACTTCATCATGCCGGCTTTCGAAGACCCGAATTACTGGCAGCAAAAGGAAGCCATGCTGCCGACGAATGTGGTGCCGGCCGATTCCAAACTGCCCGATCTCGAAGAGCGCACGCGCATGGCGCGGGTCTTCGAGCAGGGGCTCGACACGCCGAAAGGTTTTGTTCTTCCGATCCAGCGCTGGAATGCCGATGCAAGCCAATCTTCCTCGCGCTGGAAGAGCGAGCGCTGGAAGCTGCGCCGCGGCAATCTGTTCCTGACGCCCGGCGATTCTCCGCTCGGCTTGCGGCTGCCGATTGCGTCATTGCCGCACATCCCGGCGGAAGAATATCCCTACATCGTCGAGCAGGACCCGATGGAGCCGCGCGGGGCGCTGCCGGTCTATGACGCGTCCACTCAAACCGAGGCCGCGCCGCATCAGGACGTACAAGAGCAGCAGCTCAAAGGCGGCGGTGGTATCCGCACCGCGATGTCGATCGAGATCCGCGACGGCATTTTGTGCGCCTTCATGCCGCCGGTGGAGAAGCTGGAGGATTACCTCGAACTGGTCACCGCGGTAGAAGCAACTGCCGAAGAGATGCAGATGCAGGTCCATGTCGAGGGCTATCCGCCGCCGTTCGACCCGCGCATCGACGTGATAAAAGTGACGCCCGATCCCGGCGTGATCGAGGTCAACATCCAGCCCGCGACCAGCTGGCGCGAGGCGGTCGATATCACCTTCGGCCTTTACGAAGACGCCGCCCAAATCCGGCTCGGGGCCAACAAATACCTCGTCGACGGCAGGCACACCGGCACTGGCGGCGGCAATCATGTGGTGGTCGGCGGCTCAACGCCACAGGACTCGCCGTTCTTGCGGCGTCCCGATCTCTTGAAGAGCCTCGTCTTGTATTGGCAGCGGCATCCGTCGCTATCCTATCTGTTCTCGGGCATGTTTATCGGTCCGACCAGCCAGGCGCCGCGCATCGATGAGGCGCGCCATGACGGCCTGTATGAATTGGAAATCGCGCTCGGTCATGTGCCGCCGCCCGGCATCAAGGCTCCGCTGTGGCTGGTGGATCGCCTGTTCCGGCATATCGTGGTCGATATCACCGGCAATACCCACCGCGCCGAAATCTGCATCGACAAGCTCTATTCGCCCGACGGCACTACCGGCCGGCTCGGGCTGGTTGAGTTCCGGGCGCTGGAAATGCCGCCGGATCCGCGCATGAGCCTCGCGCAGCAATTGCTGGTCCGGGCCTTGATCGCAAAGCTCTGGCGCGAGCCGCTCCACGGAAAATTCGTGCGCTGGGGCACCACGCTGCACGATCGCTTCATGCTGCCGCATTTCCTCTGGGAAGACTTTTTAGACGTGCTCGCCGACCTCAGACAATCCGGTTACGATTTTTCGCCGGATTGGTACGCGGCCCAGCTCGAGTTCCGCTTTCCGGTGTTCGGCAAGGTCCATCACGGCGGCGTCTCCCTGGAGCTGCGCCAGGCGCTTGAGCCCTGGCATGTGCTCGGCGAAGAGAATGCCGGCGGCGGCACCGTGCGCTATGTCGACAGCTCGGTGGAACGGTTGCAGGTCAAGGCGTTTGGCTTTGTCGAAGGCCGCCATGTCGTCACCTGCAACGGAAGGCGGATGCCGATGAGCGAAACCGGCCGCTCCGGCGAAGCGGTCGCGGCCGTCCGCTTCAAGGCCTGGCAACCGGCATCAGGCCTGCACCCGACCATCCCCGTCCATGCGCCGCTGACCTTTGACCTGATCGATACCTGGAACGGCCGCTCGCTCGGCGGCTGCGTCTACCATGTCGCCCATCCGGGCGGGCGCAGCTATGAGACAAAACCGGTCAATTCCTACGAGGCCGAGGCGCGGCGGCTGGCCCGGTTCCAGGATCACGGCCACACCCCCGGCAAGATCGATCCGCCGCGCGAGGAACGCACAATTGAATTTCCCTTGACCCTCGACTTGAGGACGCAGCTCCTGCATTGAAGATGGTCTTGGGCGGGAGAGCAGGGGATGGCGGGACACGCCGGCCAGGGAAACGGTCAAGGAAGCAGCAGCAGTCACGGCGCAAAAGCCCGCACCAGCAATCGGCGGGTGACGCAGTGGACGCGCGACTATAGTCGCTTGCCGGGCATTCCCGATGAATTCATCGCCCAGGACGGCACGCCGCGCGCGGTCTGGACCCGGTTCTTCGATGCCTTTGCCGCGCTGACGCCTGATGATATCGAGCGGCGCTTTGGCTCTGCCGACCGGCATTTGCGGGAGGCCGGCGTGACCTATCGCGCGCCCGGCGAGACCGCCGACCGGCTGTGGCCGTTGAGCCATCTGCCGCTTTTGATCGGGGAAACCGATTGGCAGCAACTCTCCGCCGGCATCGTCCAGCGCGCGCAACTATTGGAGCTAGTCATAGCCGACCTCTATGGCGAGGGCCGGCTGGTCGCCGAGGGCGCGATCCCCGCGGCAGCAATTGCCGGCTCTACCGAATATCTGCGCTCGGTCTGCGGAATAAAGCCGCCGGGCGGCCGCTATCTCAATCTCTATGCCGCCGACGTCGGCCGCGGGCCCGACGGGCGCTGGTGGGTATTGAGCGACCGCACCCAGGCGCCGTCGGGCGCGGGCTATGCGCTGGAGAATCGCCTGGTGCTGTCGCGCGCCTTTGCCGCGCTCTACAAATCGATGAATGTCGAACGGGTCGCGCCGTTCTTCGAGGCGTTTCGCGATGCCTTGCGTGCCGGCGCCGACCGCGACGAGCCGCGCATCGGACTTTTGACGCCCGGCCAGTTCTCTGAAACCTATTTCGAGCATGCCACGCTGGCGCGCTATCTCGGATTCCTGCTGGTCGAGGGCGACGATCTCGCCGTCAGCGGCGACCGCATTCATATCCGCACCGTGGCCGGCCTGAAACGACTCGACGTGTTGCTGCGGCGGGTCGATTCCAATTTTCTCGATCCGCTCGAGCTCGACGCCGCCTCGCAGCTTGGCGTGCCCGGTTTGATCGATGTGCTGCGCAAGGGCGGCGTCGTGGTCGCCAACATGCCGGGCTCGGGCGTGATGGAAGCGCGCGCGCTGCTCGGCTTCCTGCCGAGCCTGAGCCGGCGTTTTTTCGGCGAGGACCTAAAGATGCCGCACATCGCGACCTGGTGGTGCGGCCAGAAGGCCGCGCGCGAGGAAGTGCTGTCGCGGCTCGACGAGGTCGCGATCGAAGGGGCGTACGGCCGCGGCGTTCCCGGTTTTCCCGGCACCGGGCCGGTGCTCGCCGGCGAATTATCGGGAAGCGAGCGCGAGCGGCTCAAAGGCGCGATCAGCGATCGCGGCATGGAATATGTCGGCCAGGAGCTGGTGCGGCTTTCCACCACGCCCGTTTGGGACAAAGGCCGCATCACGCCGCGCCCGTTCGTGTTGCGCGTGTTCGCGGCCGCGACCCCCACTGGCTGGACTATCATGCCGGGCGGCTTTTGCCGGATTGCCGAGCAGCTCGACGCCCGCGCGGTGTCGATGGGAGACGGCGCGCGCGCGGCCGACGTCTGGGTGGTCTCCGACAAGGCGGTTTCGACCGCAACGCTGTTGCCGGCGGTCGATACCGTGCGGATCAGGCGGATCGCCGGCGTGGTGCCGAGCCGGGCTGCCGACAATCTGTTCTGGCTCGGCCGCTATCTCGAACGCGCCGAGGCGACCCTGCGATTGATCCGGGCGCTCGGGATGCAGCGCGATCCCGGCAAGGGTTCTTCAACCGTGCTGCACTCGGTCGAGCGCATCCAGCGCCTCCTGGTGACGTGGGGGGCAGCGTCGCAGGCCTCGCGGACCCAGCCAGCAAAAGTCGCCGCCGAAGGGTTGCAGGCCGAGGACAAATTCGGCTCAGCCCTGTCGCTGGTGCGCTCGGCGCAGCGCACCGCGACCTCGTTGCGGGAGCGGCTATCGCCGGACGCCTGGCAAGTCATCACCGAAATGGTCGAGCGCCTGGCGCAGGAGGTCGAAGACGATGACGGCGTCGTCAGTGCCGCCGAACTGACCTTGCAGGAGCTTGCGAGTTTTGCAGGCCTCGCCCAGGAAAACATGAACCGAGCCGCCGGCTGGCGGTTTCTCGAGATGGGCCGCCGCGCCGAGCGCGCCATCAATACCACCCGCTTCGCGCGGCAGTTCGCCTATGACGAAGCTGGTGGCGAAGACCTCGACATCCTCCTGACATTGGTCGATTGCCAGATCACCTATCGCTCGCGCTATCTGGTCGGCCCGCTGCTGGCGCCGGTGCGCGATCTCGTGGTGCTCGATCCCTATAATCCGAGGTCGGTGGCGTTTCAGGTTTCGGCGCTCAACGATCACATCGCGAGCCTGCCGACCTTAAAGGAGGGCGGGCTGATCGAGCGGCCGCAACGTCTCGCCGTCGCCCTGCAGGCGATGCTGACGACGGCGGAAGCCGCGAGCCTCGATACCAAGACGCTGTTCGCGCTGGAGCAGGATCTGCTCAATCTCGCTGATGCTATCGGTTCGCATTATTTTCCGCATGGGCCGAATGCGAGCCGCCCTGAGAAGCTGACGGGCCTCGCGTGATCTACGACATCCGTCACGTCACCACTTACGGCTACGAAAGTCCGGTCAGTTTTGCGCGATGCTCGCTGCGGCTGGAGCCGAGAAGCGGTGACGGCCAGCAATTGATCTCGCACAGCGTCGAGATCCGGCCGCGGCCGGCGGACCGCACCCAGCGGCGCGATTTTTTCAGGACGCTGACCGAGAGCATCTTGATCGAAGCACCGCATCGTCATCTTCGCATCGATAGTCGTTCGCGGGTTTCGGTCTCCCGCCGTGCCCCGGGCCGCACCACGCAGGGGCCGGCGTGGGAGAACGTCCGCGACGTCGCGTTCGCCGCCACCAGTCTGGGCCCAGCCTCGCCGATCGGCTACGTGTTTGCGAGCCCGCTAGTGCCGGTGCTCGAGCCGGTCACAGGATATGCGGCGTCAAGCTTTCCACCTTCAGGCGGCGTCCTTGCCGGCGCGGTCGACCTGATGCACCGGATCCGTACCGAGTTCAAATACGACCCGAAGGCAACGGTGATCTCGACGCCGCTCAAGGAGGTGTTCGAAAAACGCCATGGCGTGTGCCAGGATTTTGCCCATGTGATGATCGCAGGGCTGCGCGGGCTCGGCCTGCCGGCGGCCTATGTTTCCGGCTATCTCCGCACCATCCCGCCGCCGGGCCGGCCGCGCCTGCAGGGCGCCGATGCCACGCATGCCTGGGTCTCGCTGTGGTGCGGCGAGGGCATCGGCTGGGTCGGCCTCGACCCGACCAATGATCTCATAGTGGAGAACGACCACATCGAACTCGCGTTGGGGCGGGATTTTTCCGATGTCTCCCCGGTCGACGGCATTATCGTCGGCTCACGCAAGCAGAAGCTCGGCGTCGCGGTGGATGTGCTGCTGGTGGAGTGAGGGGAGGATTGGAGGATATGATGACCATTGGTAAAACGTCGTCGTGCACTACCCGTCATTGCCGGGCTTGACCCGGCAATCCATCACTCTGCACTAAAAGCTCTCTTGAAGAGGATGGATCACCGGGTCAAGCCCGGTGATGACATAGGGATGACGATCTCAATCTCAACCGGCAGCAGCCCGTCGTCCACCGTCGCGATCGAGCGGGTCGGCGCGCAGATTGCGGAAGAATTTGTCGACTTCGCGCGACAGGATCTCCGCCGTCGACGTCAGGTCGCCCGATGCCGACAGCACCGAGGTCGCGGACTTGTTGGTCTCGCCGATCGCGCCCGAGAGCGAGGTGATGTTGGCGACCAACGTCTCGTTGCCCTGGGCGGCCGATTGCGCGTTGACGGAGATCTCGCGGGTCGCCAAATCCTGCTGCCCAACGGCGCTTGCGATGTTGGAGGTGACCTCGTTGATGTCACGCACGGCGTTGCCGATTTCGCGAACCGCATCGACTGCGTTGCGCGTCGAGGCCTGGATCAGGCTGACGTTCTGGCCGATTTCGGAAGTCGCTTTCGCGGTCTGCTCGGCCAGCGCCTTGACCTCGTGCGCCACCACGGCAAAACCGCGCCCCGCATCGCCGGCGCGGGCGGCTTCGATGGTCGCGTTCAGCGCCAGAAGATTGGTCTGCTCGGCGATGGTCTGGATCAGGTTGAGCACGCCGTCGATGCGCTGGGTCGCCGCCGCCAGGCTTTCGATTTCGGCGATCGATTTTTCGGTGCGAAGCCCCGCCTGTTCGACGACGCTAGCTGATTGGCGGACTTGCCGTCCGATCTCCTCGACGGACGCCGACAGCTCTTCGGCGGCGCTGGCAACCGCAAAAACGTTGCTGGACGCTTGTTCCGTCGCGCCGGTCGCGGCGACGGCGCGGCCGTTGGCATCCGACGCCACTCTGGTGATCGACTGCGCGGTGTTGCGCATCGAGGACGCATTATCGGTAACGGCACGCAGCACGCCGCCGATCGCACCTCGGAACGCCTCGACCGAAGTCTCGATATGCTGGGCACGTTCGTCGCGCGCTTTTGACTCCTGCAAGACCTGCGAATTGAGCTTGCGGTTGCCGTTCATCGCCTCCTGGAAGATCTGGATCGCGCGTGCCAGCGCGCCGATCTCGTCGCCGCGGCCGGTATGGGGAACCTCGACGTTCTCGTCGCCCTCGGCGACCCGTTTGATGGTGGTGGTGATGACCGACAGCGGCCGCGCCACCGAGCGGGAAATCAGCAGCACACCGACGACGACCACGAACAGCGCCAGCGCGCCGAGGCAGGTCAAGAGAAACGACATGGTGCGGTTGGACGCGGTTTGCAGCACGATCTGCTTGGAGCGTTCGTCATAGACCCTGGACAGCGCTTCGAGGTCCTTGTTGAGCGCCGAACGCACCGAGCGATTGGCATCGTTGTCGCCGAACTCGCGGCCGGCGGCGGGGCTGATTTCGATGGCTCGGCGGACCAATTCCCTTCGGAAGTCGACGAATTGCTGGATCCGCTTCTTGAAGGTCGCGAATTGCTCGGCGTCATCGGAGCGGATGATGGATTCCCAGTCCTTGACCACCGCCATGATCTGGTCGTTGAACTTGAAAAGTCCGTCGCCGAATTTCTTCACGGTGGCGGCTTCCGTCGACATATAGACGCCGCGAGATTCCATCACCACCGCATAGACCAGCGAATTGACGCGCTCGACGTTGAGCGCCGCGCGGCTCGCGGTCTCGATCGCTTCGGTGAGCTCGGCGTTGCGGCGGGTGTTGTAGTCGGAGAGGGCCGTAATCGCCGCGGTCAGAAGCGCGAACAGGGCGAACACGGCGTACAGCTTGCCCGCGAGCGAAAGCCGTGAGGTGACGCCAGCGCCGGAATTACCTGATGTCGTTGCTGCAGCCATCGAGGCCTCTCCCAAAAGAGGCCGGTCAACACGGTCGGCCGCTCAAGAAGCATGCAAAATAGGGGTGTAGAATTCTTTAAACTTTGACTCGATTTTGCTCGTTCCGAGTGTCGCGAAGCCGATTTTCGATGGGCCAGGCCATCGAGACGCCCTGCGGGTCTTTTTTTTCAATGTGCAGTTGCCTCACGGATAGGCATCTTAACGGACGGTTCGCTCTTTCATGACAATTTTGTCAGCCATAGTCTGTCCCAGCCAGTCGATCGGGAGAACAACCGTGAATATTTGGTTAAAGAAGACGCTGATTTCCGCTCTTGCATCCACGCTTCTTGTCGGGACTGCCGCGGCCGGGGACGGCGCGAGCAAGGATGACGCGGTGGCGATGGTCAAGAAAGCCGTAGCCTTCATCAAGGAGCAGGGGCCTGAAAAGGCCTATGCTGCCTTTACCGGCAAGGACGACAAATTCATCGATCGCGATTGTTACGTTGTCGTCTATCAGCTCGACGGCAAGGTGCTGGCCCATGGCTCGAATGCCAAGTTCGTCGGCAAGGACATGAGCGATGCGCAGGACGTCGACGGCAAGCTCTTCGTCAAGGAACGGGTCGAGATGGCTGCCAAGCAGCCTTCATTCTGGCAGGACTACAAGTTCGTCAATCCGGTCGACAAGAAGGTCGAGCCGAAGCAGATGTATTGCGAGAGGCTTGATAACACCGCTGTGTGCGCAGGCATCTACAAGTCCTGACACGCAACATTCGGCGCCGCGCGACGATCGTCGCATCGAAGGATGGATATGCTCGGCTGGATCAAAAATATTGGCCTGTCCTGGAAAGTCCAGCTGGCGCCGGCGTTCCTGATCCTGTTTCTGATCGGGGTCGGTGGCTACGCCTTGCAAGCGCTGCGGTCAAATCAGGCCTCGGTCGATGCGCTGGTCTCCGGGCCGGTGCGGCAATCCGAGCTGGCCAACGACCTCACCACCGCGGCGTGGACGGCGCATGCCCGGCTGTATCGCCTCGCAGCTACCGCGGCCAATGAAAAGGATGAGAAAAAGATTGAGTCGATGGCCAAGGAAGCCTCTGCCGCCGGTGCCAAGATTGCGGAGGCCCTGAAGCTGGTCGAGGCCACTCACGGCCAATTCAAGCCGCAGACCCTTGAAAAGCTGAAAGCTGCCGTTACGAATTATCTCAAGAAATCGAAAAACGCGATCGAGATGGCCGATGGTGACGCCGGCTCGGCACTGATGTTCATCAAGGGCGCGGAACAGAGTTTTGCCGATATCGAGAAACTGACCGACGATTTGATCACCGACAGCGGCGACAGCAAGAATCGCGAGATCGCGCGGGCCGAGATGAAGCTGGAGCAGCAGCAGTTGACGCTGATGGCCGTCCTTGGGGTGGTGGCTTTGCTCGGCGTCGTCATTTCGTTCCTGATCGGCCGGAATATTTCGCGCCCGGTGGTTGCGATGGCGAAGGCGATGCGCGAGCTTGCGGTCGGGAATTTCGGAGTTCAGCTACCGGGCCTGGAACGCGGCGACGAAGTCGGCCAGATGGCTCACGCGGTCGAAGAATTCAAGGTGCAGGCAGTCGCTAAGGCGGAACGTGATACGGCGGAACGCGAAGAGAAGAACCGCGAGCTGGCGGCGGCCCGTCGCGCCGAGCTTTACAGCCTGGCCGAGAGGTTTGAGACAGCGGTCGGAAACATCATCGAGAACGTCGGCCTTGCATCGAGCGAGCTGGAAAACTCCGCGGTCATTCTGACCAAGAGCAGCGCGTCGACCCAACAGCTCTCTACGGTGGTCGCAGCAGCTTCGGAGGAGACCTCCACCAACGTCCAATCGGTCGCGTCGGCTACGGAGGAAATGGCCGGCTCCGTCAATGAAATTGGGCGCCAGGTGGCGGATTCCAACAGGATCGCCAACGAGGCGGTCGATCAGGCGGAAAAGACCGACGCGCGAATCGCCGAACTGTCGCTCGCCGCAAACCGGATCGGCGACGTCACGAAATTGATCACCACGATCGCCGAGCAGACCAACCTGTTGGCGTTGAACGCGACCATAGAAGCCGCGCGGGCCGGCGACGCGGGCCGCGGCTTTGCGGTGGTGGCCCAGGAGGTCAAGGCGCTCGCCGCGCAGACCGCCAAGGCCACCAGCGAGATCTCGACGCAGATCGCCGGAATCCAGGCGGCAACCCAGGATTCGGTACTTGCCATCAAGGAGATCAGCGGCACGATCGGGCGGGTATCCGAAATCGCCGCGGCGATTGCGGCCGCGATCGAGGAGCAGGGTGCCGCGACCCAGGAAATCGCACGCAACGTGCAACAGGCGGCCCTTGGTTCCACGCAAGTGGCGACCAGCATTGCCGACGTCAACCGCGGCGCCGGCGATACCGGCTCGGCCTCGGCCCAGGTGCTTTCGTCGGCACAATTGCTCTCCAATGAAAACAAGCGTCTGAAGGCGGAAGTGGTCAAATTCCTCGCCACCGTCCGGGCTGCGTAGAAGCGTTGCAGCTGATCGCCTTTGCCGGGCTATTATTTTCCAAGCCTGTTATTTTCCAAGCCTATTACTTTCCAAGGCTATTTATATTATTGGTCGGGCGCATTTTCCCTCGGCTAACCGGTTTCCACTTGGCTGGAAAATGTTTTACTGCGCATTGACGCGCGGATGGCCCGGAGCCGCCATGATCTATCGCCACACCATCGATGCCACTTCCTATGTCTTCGAAGACTTGCGCGACCTGCTGGCCAAGGCCACCCCGCCGCGCTCCGGCGACCGCCTGGCGGGGGTTGCCGCCGACAGCGCAGAACAGATGATCGCGGCGCGGATTGCGCTCGCCGACGTTCCCCTAAAACAGTTCCTGCAGGAAACCGTGATTCCCTATGAAGACGATGAAGTCACCCGCCTGATCGTCGACACCCACGACGCGCCGGCATTTGCGCCCGTGTCGTCGCTGACGGTCGGCGCGTTCCGCGACTGGCTGCTCTCGGATGCGGCAACGCCTGGGTCGCTGCAAAAATTGTCGCGCGCGGTGACCCCGGAAATGGCCGCGGCAGTGTCAAAAGTGATGCGCAATCAGGACCTCATCGCAGTGGCCCGGAAATGCGAGGTGACGACGCGCTTCCGCAACACGATCGGCCTGCGCAATCGGATGAGCGTGCGGCTGCAGCCCAATCATCCCTTCGATGACTTGAAGGGCATCACCGCCTCGATCCTCGACGGCCTGCTGCTCGGGTCCGGAGATGCCTGCATCGGCATCAATCCGGCGAGCGACGATCCAAAAATCATCGGCGAATTGCTGCAGCTCGTCGACGACGTCATCGCGCGATTGCAAATCCCGACCCAGGCCTGCGTTCTCACCCACGTGACCACGACGCTGGGCCTGATCGATCGGGGCTCGCCCGTTGATCTGGTGTTTCAGTCGGTTGCCGGCACGCAGGACGCCAACCGGAGTTTTGGCATTGATCTCGCGCTACTCAAGCAGGCCCATCAGGCCGGATTGTCGCTGCGGCGCGGCACCGTCGGCACCAATTGCATGTATTTCGAGACCGGGCAGGGCTCGGCGCTGTCGGCGGGCGCTCACCACGGCGTCGACCAGCAGACCTGCGAAGCGCGCGCCTACGCGGTGGCGCGCGCCTTCGACCCGCTATTGGTCAATAGCGTGGTCGGCTTCATCGGCCCGGAATATCTGTTCGACGGCAAGGAGATCATCCGCGCCGGGCTCGAGGATCACTTTTGCGGCAAACTGCTCGGCCTGCCGCTCGGCGTCGACGTCTGCTACACCAACCATGCCGAGGCCGACCAGGACGACATGGACAATCTCTTGACGCTATTGGCCGCCGCCGGCGTGACCTTTATTATGGGGGTGCCCGGCGCTGACGACGTGATGCTGAACTATCAATCCACCTCGTTTCACGACGCGCTCTACGTCCGCGATCTCTTTGGCCTGAAACGGGCGCCGGAGTTCGACGATTGGCTCTATCGCGCAGGGCTTGCCGATGCCGATTTTCGCCTTGCAGGCGACACGGGTCTGCTGCCCGATTTTGCAATGCGACTGATTGCCGAAAGCGCATCTCAAAGCTGAACCTAAGCGCCCAAGAGGCCGTCCAAGGTTCGACGTCGCCACAATGTTGAGGAATTTGTAGCCCAGCTTTGAGGCACGTGCTTAGATTATGGGGTCGCTAGAGGAAGTTCGATGAGAGCTCAGGGCATTGAAACGGTGCGGCGCATCCTGTGCATCTTTCCCCGTTATACGTCTTCGTTCGGCACGTTCGAATACGCCTATCCGCTGACCGACGGCGTCCAGGCCTTCATGCCCCCGCAGGGCCTATTGGTGATTGCAGCCTATCTGCCTGAGAACTGGCCGGTCCGTTTCGTCGACGAAAACATCCGCGCCACGACGAAGGAAGATTTCGAATGGGCGGAGGCCGTTTTCGTCAGCGGCATGCATATCCAGCGCAACCAGTTGAACGATATTTGCCGCCGGGCGCACGCGTTCGATCTGGCGGTAGCGATCGGCGGGCCGTCGGTCTCGGCCTGCCCGGATTACTATCCCGCGTTCGACTATCTTCACGTCGGCGAGCTCGGCGACGCCACCGACGAACTGATTGGGCGACTGGCGCGCAATCCGTCCCGTCCCGACCAACAGGTGGTGCTGAAGACCACCGATCGCCTCGACATGTCGCGTTTTCCGATTCCGGCCTATGAGCTCGCCGAGATCAAAAGATACTTTCTCGCCAGCATCCAGTATTCGAGCGGCTGCCCCTATCAGTGCGAATTTTGTGATATCCCCGGGCTTTACGGCCGCAATCCGCGTCTCAAGACGCCGCAACAGATCACCGCCGAACTCGACAAATTGCTCGAATGCGGGGTGACGGGGTCGGTGTATTTCGTCGACGACAATTTCATCGGCAACCGAAAGGCGGCGGTCGAGCTGCTGCCGCATCTGGTCGAGTGGCAGAAAAAGACCGGCTACGTCATGCGGCTGGCCTGCGAGGCGACGCTCAACATCGCCAAGCGGCCGGAGATCCTCGAGAAGATGCGCGAAGCCTTTTTCATCACCATCTTCTGCGGCATCGAAACGCCCGATCCGGATGCGCTGAAGGCGATGCACAAGGACCACAACATGATGGTCCCGATCCTGGAAGGCATTCGCACCATCAACTCTTACGGGATGGAGGTCGTCTCCGGCATCATCATGGGGCTCGATACGGACAAGCCCGACACCGGCGAGGCATTGCTCGCCTTTGTGGACGAGTCGAGGATTCCCCTGCTGACGATCAATCTTCTGCAGGCGCTGCCGAAAACGCCGTTGTGGGATCGCCTTGAACGCGCGAACCGGCTGATCGACGACGAAGCCCGCGATTCGAATGTCGACTTTCTTTTGCCCTACGACCAGGTGGTCAGTTCGTGGCGCAAATGCATGGAGGTCGCCTACCAGCCCGAAAAGCTGTTTGCGCGTTTCCAGCATCAGGTGGATTTTACATATGCCAACCGGCTCAAAGTGCCGGTGACCCCGGAGCAAAAAACCTGGTCCAATATCAAGCGCGGATTGGTCATGCTTGCGAAAATTTTCTGGAAGGTCGGCGTGCTCGGCGATTACCGGAAGGTGTTCTGGAAATTTGCGTTGCCGCGCCTGCGGCACGGCGACCTCGAAGGCCTGATCGGCCCGGCGCTGATCGCGCACCATTTGATCATGTTCGCGCGCGCGGCTTCGACCGGTCGGCAAAACGCCTCGAACTACTCGCTGCGGCTGCGCGAGGCATCGGTCCCCGCCGAGTAGCGCGATGACAACCAACGCGCCGTCGCTGCGTTCGATGAAGGATCTGCGGAACCTGACGCCTGCGCGGGTCGGGCTCGGGCGGGCGGGCGCCGGGCTACCGACCAAGGCGCTGCTCGACTTTACCCTCGACCATGCCCGCGCCCGCGACGCGGTGCATGCCGCCTTCGATGCCGCCGCCATGATCTCGGGCCTCGGCGATCTCGGTCTTGCGGCATTCGATGTCTCCAGTTGCGCGCGTGATCGCAACGAATATCTGAGAAGGCCCGACCTGGGACGAAAGCTCGATCAGGCCTCGCAGCGCGTGCTGGCGGAGAAAAGCGGCAGGCCATGCCGGCTTGCGATCGTCATCGGGGATGGCCTGTCGCCGACGGCGGTCAACGCGCATGCGGTAAAACTGGTGCAAAACCTCATTCCGCAGCTTGCCGTCGACGCGATCGAAATTGGTTATGCCGTGGTGGCATCGGGCGCGCGGGTCGCTTTGGGCGACGAAATCGGCGCCGTTCTTGGCGCGCGTATGATGGTGATGTTGATCGGCGAGCGGCCGGGCCTGTCGGTGTCCGATAGCCTGGGGGCGTACCTGACCTTCGGGCCGAGACCGGGGCGGACCGACGCCGAGCGCAATTGTGTTTCCAACATCCACGGCGCAGGGCTTGGCTACGACGAGGCCGCTTTCAGGATCGCGTGGTTGGTCCGCGAGGGCCTCGCCCGGGAAGTCACCGGCGTCGCGCTCAAGGGTGAGAGCGGCGGTGGAACGCCCGGCGTTTCACGACAAATTCAAAGCCCGCGTGACAAATCCGAGAGTTGAGCCCCATTATCGCCGCCGATGAGCCGATTTTGCAGGGGCTCTCGCGCTTGCGAGACGCCGGCAAGACCTGCTAAACCTCCGGCCGTAAATTTACCGCATGTTTTCAAGGGCTAGCGCCGATCATCCAGGGCCGATTGCGGCCTCATTCGCTCCCCGGAAATTAAGCTGCACAAATTGGACGATGTGAGAACTGGACAGGGCATGCTCGAAAAGAACAGCGACAGTGAGGTCCATGTCGAGAAGGAAGAGCATCCGCCGGGTGCAAGCATCGCCTTCGGGCTGGAGCGGCTGGGGCTGATTGCGGTTCAGAAGCCGATCCTGTCCTGCATCATTCTGGTCGGGCTGATCATCGGCGCGTTGTTCGGTATCGATCGCATCAAGATCGACGATTCGCTGAGCCAGCTGTTCCGCTCCAATTCCAAGGACTACAAGCAGTACGAAGCGGAGACCAAGCGTTTTCCGGCGGTCGAATACGACGTGCTGGTCGTGGTCGAGGGCAAAACCCTGCTCAAGCGCGAAAATCTCGAAAAGCTGCGCGATCTCGTCACCGACATCCAGCTGGTCGAAGGCACGCGCGGGATTATTTCGCTGTTCTCGGCGCGCCAGGCGCCGGCGCCCGGCAAGCTGCCGGCGGCGCTGTTTCCCTCGGAACTGCCGGAAGGCGCCGACTACGACAAATTCATCGAGACCGTCAAAACCAACGAGATCATCCGCGGCAAGCTATTGTCCGAAGACGGCACGCTGGCACTGATCGTGCTGTCGCTCGAACCTGAGGTCGTCGCCAGCAACAAGCTCGGCAAGGTGATCGGCGACATTCGCAAGCTGATGGCCGAGGATCTCCACGGCAGTGGATTGAATGCGGAATTATCCGGCGTGCCCGTCATGCAGCTCGAAATCCGCAACGCGGTCAAGCGTGACGGCTTGACCTACAATATTCTCGGTATCCTGGCCGGCTGCATCATCGCGATCATCTTCTTCCGCAAGATATCGTTCATGGTGGTCGCGGCGTTCCCGCCGATCATCGCGATTGTGCTCGCGCTCGGCGGCCTCGGCTGGGCCAATTTCAACCTCAACATGTTCCTCAACGTGATGACGCCGCTGATCATGGTGATCAGCTTCTCCGACTCGATGCAGCTGACGTTCGCGGCGCGCGACCGCCTGATCGCGGGCCAGGACAAATACACCGCGTTCAAGAACGCCGTGATGGTGGTCGGGCCGGCCTGCGTGCTTACCCATGGCACCGCCGGCATATCGTTCATTGCGCTGCAGTTCTCGAATTCCGACCTGATCCGCAAATTCGGCGAGGCCGGGCTTGCCGCCACCATCATCGCGCTGATCGCGGTGCTCTCGCTGGTGCCGGTGTTCGGGGTGCTGTTTGTCCGCAACGAAAAAGTTTTCGCCGTGAAATTCCAGAGCGCCGATGCCGGCGTTCAGATGTTGCGCAATTTTTGCTACTGGATCGCGGTGCGCATGGTCTCGAGGCCCGGCCTGTTCAGCCTGATCGCGGTGATCTTTGTCGGCGGCCTCGCCGTGATCTATGCCAATCTGGAGCCGCGTTACCGGCTCGCCGATCAGGTGCCGGACAAGCAGCAGGCGGTCGCCGCATCGGGGCGTCTCGACGCCAAGCTGACCGGCGCCAATGCGATCGACGTGCTGATCGAATTCCCCAAGGGCGCCTCGCTGTACGCGCCTGAAACGCTGCAGACCATAGCCGATGTTCACTCGACGGTGGAGAAACAGGCGGGCGTCGGCAATGTCTGGTCGTTGGAAACGCTGCGGCGCTGGCTTGCGGAGAAGGCGGGAAGTTCCGACGTCGCGACCTTGAAGGAATATGTCAACCTGATCCCTGAATATTTGGTGCGGCGCTTCATTTCCGCGGGTCAGGATGCCGTGGTCGTGTCGGGGAGAGTCCCCGATCTCGATTCAAGTCAAATTCTCCCTGTAGTAGAAAATCTCGATCAGACGCTGGACACGGTGCGCAAGGCGCATCCGGGCTACGAGATCGCGGTCACTGGGCTTTCGGCGATTGCCGCGCGCAACAGCTCCAACATGATCGAAAAGCTCAATCGCGGATTGACGATCGAGTTCGCGCTGGTCGCGATCTTCATCGGGCTGGCGTTCCGCTCCGTGGTCGTGATGTTCTCGTGCATCCTGCCGGGCATCTTCCCGGTGGTGCTGTCGGGCACGGTGCTGTGGCTGCTCGGGGAGGGATTGCAGTTCGCAAGCGTCGTTGCGCTGACGGTGTCGTTCGGCCTTGGGCTGAGTGCGACGATTCACTTCCTCAACCGGCTCCGGCTCGAATCCAAGCCGGGCGTCAGTTCGGCACTGGCGGTGGAGCGCGCCACCGTGCTGGTCGGCCCCGCGCTGATCCTGACCACGGTGGTGCTGGCCTGCGGCCTGGTCGTGACCGTGTTTTCCGACCTGCCGTCGCTGCGGCTGTTCGGCTGGCTCTCGGCCTTCTCGATGGTCGCAGCCCTGATCGCGGACCTTTTCATCCTGCGGCCGACGGCGATGTTCCTGATCAATTTGTCGGAGCGGATTCGCGGAACTGCGAACGCGAAGCCGGCGGAGTAAAGCCAGTCGGCAGGGAGTGAACTCTCCCGCATGTGTCATATCTGTCGCACTGTAGGCCGTTTCCTTGAACGTGTTCATATCTGCCGCACTGTAGACGCAATCCGACGTTTCATGCTGACGGTGTGTCTGAGGGCAGCGCTTGGCAGGCTGCTGCCTTGTTTTTTCTAACCCAGAGGAGAAGTGCCGTGGTGAAAATTGTGATTATAGCGGGTGCAACACTTGCCCTGGTGACTGCCGCCGGCGCGGCCGATTTCCCGCACTCACAGCCCGTCTATCAGCAGGCTCCAGTCGGCAAGATGCCGATTGGCAAAACCCCGGTCGGGAAGGCCCCAATCGGCAAGACGCCAGTGGTGACGCGGAGCTACTAATACGCGGTATTGACTGAGGTCTCGCTGAATCTGACCTTTATCGTCGACGGTTGAAGGGCGACGCGTGGCAAATAGACCGAAGAGATTGGGACTACGACTGCTTGCGGGATTGACCCTCGCTGTTTTGCTCCCGTGCAGAATCCAATCAGCTTATGCAGACGAGATTGACACTCGCGCCTGGTCGGATTTCAATTCCCAGAGACAGGAGGTCCACAAGCGCTTCGCCGACGCGAATGCACTTGTTTCCAGTGAGGCGCCCATCGACCCGAAACCGGCGCCGCAGTCTGCTCGAAAGCCGGGGTCGGGGTCAGCAAAGGGCCCGTACTACGTTGATTTCAGAGCGAGAACGGCGGCGAGCTGGGGACACGCTTTCGTTTGGTTTGGGAAGACAGGCGAGCGACAAGTTGAAGTCGCGGGCCTTACCCCTGCGGGAGACACCTTCGCTTATGTACTTGGTCATGTGACGTGGGTGCCCTCCGAGACCGGGGCAAGCTATGGCGATCTTGATCCGCAGTACCTGACGGCTAGTTACCGGGTTTACTTGAATGAGCCGGACGCAAAAAGGGTTTTCGCGTACATCAAGCAATTACAGGCGAGTTCACCGGTCTGGAACGCCGAAACATACAATTGCACTTCGTTTATCGGTAGCATCGCAGATTTCATGGGATTAAAGGTTCCCCTCCGCTGGCAGCGTCCTGAGAACTTCGTCAACAGTCTCAAGGCGATGAATGACGGGCGCCAGATAGTCCGCGTGCAGTCAGAACAATAGCTGGCGTTAGCGCGGGACTACGCGCGCGAAGCTGACAGAGTAAAGCCGAGCGAGCGGACGCGCCGATTTGCCGAACTGTCGTCAAGTTGCGATAGGCTGTCGCGGCCACCCGTGGAGCAACCTCACCGCGATGACTATTCAGGACACCGAATTCAACCTCGAACTCAGTCGTCGCAAGCTGCTCGCCGCCGCAGGCCTCGGCGGAGGGGCCGTTGTCGCGGCGTCCCTCATCGGAGCCGCAGACGCTGAGGCCGCAACCCCCTCACGCGGATCGCGCGACCCGGTGGCGACACCTCCGGTCGCCGGACTGCATCTGCAGTTCGGCGCGGATGCATCGTCAGAGATGGTGGTGTCCTGGCACACGCTGCAACCCGTTCGCAATCCCCGAGTCGTGCTCGGGCGTCTTGATGGCAAGCTCGAGCAAACGGTCGAGGCCAAAGTGACCAGTTACACCGATGCCAAGGCCGGCCAAATTGTCTACGCCCATCATACGAAGCTCGATGGACTGCAGCCCGACTCCTCGTATCTCTACGGTGCCATGCACGACGGCGCCGAGCCGGAATTCGCTACGTTCCGCACCTCTCCGCGTGGTCGCGCGCCGTTCACGTTCACGAGCTTCGGCGATCAGGGCACGCCGACCCTCGGCAAGAAGTACGTACCGCCGGCAGGGGTGACGATGCCGAATCCCCCGTATGTGATGTATGTGAATGACAATCTTGGCTCGCCGGCGGCGGGCGATACCACGCTCGGCGTGGAGCGGCTGCAGCCTTTGTTCCATCTATTCAACGGCGATCTCTGTTACGCCAATATCTCCGAGGACCGGGTGCGGACCTGGTGGGATTTCTGGGACAACAACAGCCGCAGCGCCCGTAAACGTCCCTGGATGCCCTCGGCCGGCAACCACGAAAACGAGCTGGGTAACGGACCGATCGGGTATCAGGCCTATCAGACCTACTTCTCGGTGCCGGAATCCGCTGGCCAGAGCGATGTGACGCGTGGGCTTTGGTACGCCTTCACCGCCGGCTCAGTGCGCGTGATCAGTATCGCCAACGACGACGTCACCTACCAGGACGGCGGCAACTCCTATGTCCGCGGCTATTCGCAAGGGGCTCAGAAGGCCTGGCTGGAAAAGGAATTGTCCGCCGCCCGCAGCGATCATGATGTCGACTGGATCGTCGTGTGCATGCACCAGGTCGCCATCTCGACGGCCGACATGTTCAACGGCGCCGACCTCGGGATACGAGAGGAATGGGTGCCGTTGTTCGACCAGTATGGCGTCGACCTCGTGGTGTGCGGGCATGAGCACCACTACGAGCGCTCGCACCCGATACGCGGCCGGGAATCGAACGCCACCCTGACGCCGGTCCCCGCAGCGATCGCCACCGACGAAATCGACACCACCAAAGGGACGGTGCACATGGTCCTCGGCGGCGGTGGCACATGTGTCCCGTCGAACCAGCTGTTCTTCAACCCGCCGCAGTGCCGGGTAATCACCGCCGTCGGCGAACCCGACCCGGCGACAGGCAAGCGTCCACCTGTCTACGTGAAGGAGCACGCGCCTTGGTCGGCGGTGCGAAACGCCGCGCATTCCTACGGCTTCGCAGCATTCAGCGTCGATCCGGGGTCGGATCGCGGCGGCACCACCACGATCAAGGTCACCTACTACGATGTGGTGGGGCC
>DATBYN010000522.1:0-10513 GCA_036513695.1 Bradyrhizobium sp.
AATTTAACAGTATACTGCCAAATCGGGAGGAGCGAGTGTGCGTATCGCTGTGATCGGCGGAGGGCCCGGAGGTCTTTATTTCGCGTATCTGTGGAAGAAGCGCCATCCGGACGCCCGGATCGATCTGTTCGAGCAAAATGCCGCCGGCGCCACCTGGGGGTTCGGCGTGGTGTTCTCCGAACAGGCGCTTGAATTTTTACGTGCCGACGACCCCGACACCGTCGACGCCATCGCGCCGCGGATGGAGAGCTGGAAGAACATCACGCTCAATTTGCACGGCGAGAGCGTCGAGATCGACGGCGTCGGTTTTTCGTCGATCGGCCGGCTCGATCTGTTGACGATCCTGCAGCAGCGCGCCTCCGACGCCGGCGTCGTGCCGCGCTATGACACTCAGGTTCACTCCGTGGACGCGTTGAGCGGCTACGATCTGATTGTCGCGGCCGATGGCCTGAACTCGTTGGTGCGCCGCAGTTTTGAGGGCGATTTCGGGACGTCGCTGTCCTATTCGCCCAATAAGTTTGCCTGGTACGGCACGACAAAGCGGTTCGAGACCCTGTCGCAGACGTTTATTGCGACCGAGCTCGGCGCCTTCAATGCCCATCACTACCGCTATTCGCCTGATATGAGCACATTCCTGGTCGAATGCGATCTGCCGACCTGGCAGCGTTATGGCTTTGCCGACAAGACGATCGAGGAATCGAAAACGATCTGCGAGCGCGTGTTCGCCGAAACCCTCGACGGGCATCCACTGGTGTCGAACAAATCGGTGTGGCGCAATTTTCCGTGGGTCTGGAACGAGCGCTGGTCGTTCAAGAACATGGTGCTGATCGGCGATGCCTTGCATTCGGCGCACTTTTCAATCGGGTCGGGGACACGGCTCGCAATCGAGGACGCGATCGCGCTTGCCAAGGCACTCGAGGCGGAGGGCGACATTCCCGCGGGCCTCCATCGCTACCAGGCCGAGCGCCAGCCGATCGTGAAGAAGCTGGTGACGGCGGCGCGCACCAGCGCCGACTGGTACGAAAAATTTTCGGAGCATATGAAGCGCGACCTGATGGATTTTGCCTATCGCTATATCACCCGCTCGGGGCGGATCGACGACGCCCGCCTGCGCGCGATGTCGCCGGCCTTCATGGCGCGCTATGAGGCGTCGCAGCCGTTGCAAGAAAGCGGGAGCCAGCGATGACGCGCGAGATCACAGATCGCGTGCCGCGCGATAGCCCCGGGGCTACCGAGATCGGCTTTACGATTCCGACCCGCTACAACGCAAGCCGCATCCTGTTCGACAATCTCGCAAAAGGCCGCGGCAACCATCTCGCACTGACAGGCCCGCTCGGGTCGCGCAGCTACGGAGAACTGTGCGCGGAAGCGTCCCGATGGGGCCACGGCTTTGTCTCGCTCGGACTGAAGCGCGGCGACCGCATCCTGATGTTCCTGGACGACACGCCGGCCTATCCGGCGGCGTTCTTCGGCGCGGTCCGCGCCGGCTTCGTACCGCTTCTGATCAACACGCTGACGCCATCCGACCTTTTGCAATTCTATCTGTCGGATTCGGGTGCATCCGTTGCCGTCGCCGATGCCGAGTTTTGCACACGCTTCGACGCAACGGCCTGCAAGGGCACGCCATTGCGCACGCTGATCGTCGTCAACGGCGCGGCCGGTGATCACGCAGCGCCCGACACGATCATCGCCGAACAATGGTTAGCCGCGTTTGCCACTGATCTCGCGGAAGCCGACACCGACCGTAACGAGATGGCGTTCTGGATGTATTCGTCCGGCTCGACCGGACGTCCCAAAGGCATCGTCCATCTGCAGCACGACATGGCCTATAGCGATCTGGCGTTCGCGCGCAACGTTTTGAAGCTCATGCCGAACGACATCTGCTTTTCGGTACCGAAAATGTTTTTTGCCTACGGGTTTGGTAACTCGATCACCTTTCCATTCTCGGCCGGTGCAGCGACGCTGCTGCTGCCGGGTCAGCCAAAACCAGCGGCGATCTTCGAGGCGATCGGGCGCTTCCACCCCACCGTGTTTTTTGGATTGCCGACGCTCTACACCTCTTTGACAAAAGCCGGGGGCGCGGTGCGTGCAGATTTCTCCTCGCTGCGCGTGGCGCTATCGGCGGCGGAGGTGCTTTCGGCCGAAGTCTTTAATGGCTGGAAGAAACTGACCGGCCTCGAGATCGTCGAAGGGCTGGGCTCCACGGAAGTGCTGCATATCTATCTCTCCAACCTGCCCGAGCGGAAAAAACTCGGCGCCGCCGGGCTTCGTGTCCCCGGTTACGAAATCGCGCTCAGGGACAAGGACGGCCGCGAGGTCGCCGACAACGAAGAAGGCATTTTGTGGGTACGCGGTGATTCCTCAACGCCGCTGTACTGGAACCGGCCCGACAAGTCGGCCGAGACCATCCGCGAGGAGGGGTGGATCTACACCGGCGACCGCTTTGTGCGCGATAGCGACGGCTTTTTCTTTTTCCGCGGCCGCGCCGATGACCTGATAAAAATCTCCGGGCAGTGGGTCTATCCGCTCGAGGTCGAGCTTTGCCTTGCCGAACATCCCGAGGTGCGCGAATGCGCAGTGTTCGCCACTGAGCTGCCGGACCGCCGCATGACGCTGAAGGCGGTGGTTGTCATGAACAGCTGCGCCTTCGATGCAAACGATGCGACCAAAATGCTGCAGGATTTTGTGAAGGCAAAACTATTGCCTTACAAATATCCGCGCGAGATAAAATTCATCGACGAGTTGCCGAAGACCGGCACCGGCAAGATCGACCGCCAGGCGGTGCTGAAGATGTAGCGGTTTTCGTCCCCACACACTCGCCGTCGTCCCGGCCTTGAGCCGGGACCCATAACCACGAATCTTTGTGGTTGCACTCGATGCCGCCCCAGCCTTCGCCAAACACACGCTCGTGGTTATGGGTCCCGGCTCAAGGCCGGGACGACAGGGGCGTTAGCTGGCCAACCCCGTCCCGCCATACAGCCACGCCAGATCGCCGTAATAATCCTCCGACGATTTTGCGCGCATGATCGCGTTGCGGATGCGCGCGTGTTCGCCGGCGGGGTGATAGATGTGCTCGCCGATGGCGCGGGACAAAAGCTGCACGCGCGCGGTGCGCGGAAAGCGCTGCGCGCGATAATGCTCGAGCGCTGCGGCGTGATCGTCGTATGTCCCGAGCATATGCGACAGGCAGACCGCGTCTTCCAGCGCCATGCAGGCGCCTTGTGCGAAATATTGCAGCATGGGATGCGCCGCATCGCCGAGCAGCGCGACCCGGCCGTCGATCCAATACTCGCTCGGATCGCGGTCGCACAGCACCCAGAGCCGCCAGTTCCCGCCATGGCGAATGATGTTTTGCGCCCGCTCATGAACATGCGCAAAACCCTGCATGACTTCGTCGTCGGATACGGGCTTGCCCGCCACCGGCTCCGGCGCATCGTTGTGATAGGTCACGACGAGATTGAAAACTTTCCAGCCCGACAGCGGGTAATGCACGATGTGGCATTTGGGGCCGGCCCACAGCGTCGCCGCATTCCAGCGTAAATCTTCCGGCATCTGTTCGGTCGGAATCACCGAGCGATACGTGGTGTGTCCGGAAACCCGCGGTGGCCCGTCTGATATCACGGACTTGCGGATGTTCGACCACAAGCCATCAGCGCCGATCAACAGCGATCCCGTGATGCGCTCGCCGTTGGCAAGACGCGCCGTCACGGAAGAGGCGTCCTGATCGTAATCGACCACTTCGGAGCTCACGCGCAGATCGATCAGACCATGCGTCTCACAAGCTTTCAGCAGCACGCCATGCAAATCGCCGCGATGCACGACCGCGTAAGGATTGCCAAAGCGCGCGCGAAAGGCGTCGCGTAAATCGACATGGGTAATCTCTTCGGCCGTGACCGCATCCATCAGCCGGAGCTGATCGATATAGACCGCCATGCCGCGGGCGGCTTCGCCGACGCCGAGATAGTCGAAGGCATGGAACGCATTCGGTCCGAGCTGGATGCCGGCGCCGATCTCGCCCAGTCTCGAAGCCTTTTCGAGCAGAACTGAAGAAATTCCCTTTTGCGCCAGCCCAAGCGCCGCGGCCAGGCCGCCGATGCCGCCGCCGGCGATCAGGACCGGACGCGTGCCCAGGGATGCCATCAGCCGGACTTCCCGAGATGTTCGAGCGCGTCTTCGGCACGCAGCGGCACCCGCGACGCCTCGTTGTTGAGATCGACCAGTTGCGTCAGCAGCGCCAACAGCGTCTTGCGGTCGGCCGGCTTTAAGGGCTGCAGCATCCGCGCCTGCGCGCGATCGACCGAGGGCATGATATCGCGCAACAACGCCGCGCCTGATTTGGTCAGATACAGCAGCTTTATTCGTTTGTCCTCGCGCGAGGGCTTGCGCTCGACGTAACGTTTTGTCTCGAGCCGTTCGATCACGTTGCCGAGTGTCGAACGGTCGAACGCGATCACCGCGGAAAGCCGCGTCGCATCGATGCCGGGATGGGTGTGGATCGCAACCAGGCTTGCGAATTGCACCGGCGTCAAATCGTGATCCCTGCACTCCTCGACGAAGATCGAAACCGCGATCTGCTGCATCCGCCGGAACAGATAGCCGGGCGCGGTGTAGACCGCATCCATCGTCACCGGCGGGGTTTTATTGTTCTGCATCGGGCTGCCGCTCCGGGGCTGCATCCGCGAACGCCTTGAGCGCTTTCGCCGCCGCCTCAGCCTTCAAGAGGCGTGGGAACGCTGCGAGATCGACCCCGAAACGCCGCGCATTGGCCAACTGCGGCACCAGGCAAAGGTCGGCCATGGTCGGCTCCGTGCCGAAGCAGAACGGACCCACCTCGTCGGCGATCAGCGTTTCGCAGGGGCCGAGACCCTCGCGGTTGGCCCAAGCCGCCCAACCCGTCACCTGTTCCTCAGGCAGCCCGAGTTGCCGCAACCGCGCCAGCACCTTTAGATTTTGCACCGGGTGGGTATCGCAGGCGACGACAAGCGCAAAGGCGCGGACTTTGGCGCGGCGCAGCGGATCTTTTGGCAGCAGCGGCGGTTCGGGGTGGGTTTCGTCGAGCCATTCGATGATGGCGAGCGATTGGGTGAGCACCGCACCCGCGTCATTTTCCAATGTTGGAACCAGCCCTTGCGGGTTGATTGCCAGATAGGCGGGCGCGCATTGTTCGCCCTTGCGAAGATGATGCGGCAGGTGCTCCGCGCCGAGCCCCTTTAGATTCAACGCGATTCTGAC
Source organism: Bradyrhizobium sp. (assembly GCA_036513695.1). GTDB lineage: Bacteria > Pseudomonadota > Alphaproteobacteria > Rhizobiales > Xanthobacteraceae > Bradyrhizobium. The sequence goes on from DATBYN010000522.1 coordinate 5,233, forward strand.
CCGGTAGGACGCGCTGCTGCGGAAATAGCCGTGCAGCTTCATGGCAGCCTCCCCTCAATTTTATGGTTTGCTTGGTTGACGCTAGCCACATTGTAAGTATGCTGTCAATCTCGAGAAGCAACAAGAACGACGGGAGGCCGCCATGGAAGCCGTACAGAAGACGCCGGAACGCGAGGCGTTTTACAAGAAGATCGACGGCGAAAACCTTTCAGCGCTCTGGAACGTGATGGGCGATCTGATCACCCCTGAGCCGAGGAGCGCCTGCCGGCCGCATCTTTGGAAATTCGACGCCATCCGCGACTACATGACCGAAGCGGGCAGATTGATCACCGCCAAGGAAGCCGAGCGGCGGGTGCTGGTTTTGGAAAACCCGGGGCTGCGCGGGCAATCAAAGATCACGACCTCGTTGTTTGCCGGCGTGCAGATGGTGATCCCGGGCGACGTCGCGCCGGCGCACCGGCACAGCCAGTCGGCGCTGCGTTTTGTCCTCGAAGGCAAGGGCTCGACGACGGCTGTCGATGGCGAGCGCACGGCGATGGCGCCCGGCGATTTTGTCATCACGCCGTCGATGACCTGGCACGATCACGCCAACGAGACCTCGGAGCCGATGTTCTGGCTCGATGGGCTCGATATTCCGATGGTGCAGTTCTTCGATGCATCCTTCGCGGAAGGCTCGAACGAGGATCAGCAAAAAATCAGCCGTCCTGCCGGCGACAGTTTTGCGCGCTATGGCCATAATTTGCTGCCCGTCGATGAGAAGCGTACGTCAAAAACCTCGCCGATTTTCAACTATCCCTACGCCTATACGCGCGAGGCGCTGGAACAAGCAAAGCAGCGCAACGAATGGGACGCCTGCCACGGCTTGAAACTGAAATTCTCCAATCCCGAAACCGGCGATTTCGCGATGCCGACCATCGGCACCTTCATCCAGCTATTGCCAAAGGGATTCAAGACCGCGCGCTATCGCTCGACCGATGCCACCGTGTTCGCGGCGATCGAAGGCCGTGGCCGTTCCCGGATCGGCGAACAGACCTTTGACTGGGGTCCGCGCGACCTGTTCGTGGTGCCGAGCTGGCAATGGGTCACCCACGAGGCGAATGAGGATTCGGTGCTGTTCAGCTTTTCGGATCGTCCGGTGCAGCAGAAGCTCGATCTGTTCCGGGAAGATCGCGGCAATGCGTGAGTCGCGGTCGTCCCGGCCTTGAGCCGGGACCCATAACCACAGGGCTTCGTTTTGCGAAAGGTGTCGACCACTCTGCCTTATCGGTAGATCACGCGGTATGGGTCCCGGCTCAAGGCCGGGACGACGATTAGCGCCAGTGCAGCAAGCGCGCTTCCAGCAAGCTGATCAGCTTGCCCACCGCCAGCCCAAACAACGACAGGATCACGACGCCCGCGAGCAGCTGATCGGTCTGCATCAGATTTCCCGCCTGCAGCACAAAAGCGCCGATGCCGTATTCGGCGCCGATCATCTCGGCGCTCACCACGAGCAGCAGCGCGACCGAGGCGGTGATACGAAAACCGGAGAGGATCGAGGGCAGCGCGCCCGGCCAGATCACCCGGCGCACGATGGCGTGAAACGGCACATTAAAGCTCTGTGCCATCCGGATCAGATTGCGCGGCACATTGTCGACGCCGCCATAGACCGAGATCGCGGTGGAAAAAAACACGCCCAGCGCGATGGTCGCGATCTTCGGCTGCTCGCCAATCCCGAGCCACAGGATCAATAGCGGCAACAACGCGATCTTCGGGATCGGGAACAACGCCGAGATGAAGGTGATACCGACGCCGCGCGCGAGACTCGAAAGCCCGATGGCAAAACCGACAATGACGCCGGCGATTGTTCCCAAAATCCAACCCGTTCCGATCCGCATGATCGAATAGGACAAATGATGCCAGAGCGCGCCCGAGATCGCGAGCTGCCAGATCGCGCGCGCGATCGAAATCGGCGTCGGCAGGAACAGCGGATTGACGAGACCGGCGCTGCCGGCCAATTGCCAGAGCCCGATCGCGAGCACCAGCGCGATCCAGCCGGAATAGCGGCCGGCCTTCGGTGCAAATCCGGCACCACGAAAGGTGACCGGCCGCGGCGCGGTTTCGAGATCGCCCGGCTTGGAGGCTTTTGGTGTTTGCGCGCGGTCAAGCATGCTGGACCTCGCGCTCGGCATCGATCGCTTCTTCGCGGATCAGCGACCACAATTCGCTCTGCAGCGAAACCAGTTTTTCGCGGGCACGGATATCGCCGCGTTCGCCGCGCGTCATGGGAATGGCGACAACCTCGCGGACCCGGCCGGGCCGCCGCGACAGCACGACAATGCGATCCGCCAAACGAACCGCTTCCTCGAGATTGTGCGTGACATAGACCGCGCCCATCGCGCCATCGGCGAGCAAACCGACAAAATCTTCCATCAGCAATTCGCGGGTTTGCGAATCCAGCGCCGACAGCGGCTCGTCCATCAAGAGTATCGCGGGCCGTACCGCGAGCGCGCGGGCAATTCCGACGCGCTGGCGCATGCCGCCGGACAATTGTTTTGGATAGGTGGTGCGGAAATCCGAGAGAGACGTGCGGCGCAAGGCGTCCTCTACTACCGCGCGGCATTCGCTCACGGCGAGAGCGGTGTGGAGAAGCGGAAATTCGACATTTTCTTCGACCGTGCACCAGGGCAATAGCGCAAAATCCTGGAATACAAATGTCAGCGGGTTGAGGCTGTCCGGCGGCGGCGCGCCGCGCAGTTCGGCCGACCCCGCGCTCGGCCGCAGCAGCCCGCCCAGGATCGAGAGCAGCGTGCTCTTGCCGCAGCCCGAGGGCCCGACGATCGCCACCACCTCGCCGGCGCCGACCGTGAACGACACGCCGTCGAGCACCTCGAGCGCGCCAAAACGATGGCTGATATGGTCGGCGATCAGGTCCATCTGGTGTCCCAGGCGTCATTCCGGGAGGGTGCGTTGGCACCATACCCGGAATCTCGAGATTCCGGGTTAGATGCTCCCCGGAATGACGGCTTCAATTAATACCAGCATCAATCCGGCTTCACATAGTCCTTGGCGATGATCGCGTCGACATCAAATCCCTTGTCGACAAAACCCTGCGTCTGCAGCCAGTCGATCTGGTTGCTGACATTTTTCACGTCGAGCCTGCCATCGGGGTCGATATAGGCGCAGTTGCCGACCACCTGCTCGACTGGCAAATTGGTGTATTTCGCGATGATTTCCAACAGCGGTTTTGTCACTTCGTTGATCGGCGCCTTGCCATCTGTGACCGAAGCCAGGATCACGTCGTGATATTCGCGGTCGGCACGCACGAGTGCCGCCAGGAGCTTTGTCACCAGCGGCTTGTTATTCAATGTCTTGGGCGAGGCGAACACCGCGCCCAATTGCCACGGCGTTTCGTCACCGACCCAGCCGAGCAGTTTTGCCCCGCCATCGTCCATCAGTTTGCGCGCGGTCGAGACAGGCAGCAGCGCGGCATCGACGGTCTCGCCCTTCAGCGCGGCCGCCGCATTCGACAGCGACTGCAGCGGCAGCACTTTTATCTCGCTGAGCTTGAAGCCGTATTTATCGGCGAGCAAGCCCAGCGAATAGTGGAAGCTGGAGCCGACCTGCGTCACTGCCACGCGCTTGCCGGCGAGATCTTTTGGCGTCTTCAGTCCCGCGGCATAGGCGTTATTGCTGGCGAAATAGCCGATCAACGGATATCCCGCTTTCTCGCGGCTCATGCCGCCGATCACTTTCAGGGTGCCCTTGCCGGCGAGATTATAGAGCCCGGCGGTAAACGCTGTGATCCCGAAATCGATATCGCCCGAGGTGGTCGCGACCGCGATCGGCTGCGCGGCGTCGAAGAACTTTAGGTCGATATCGAGCCCGGCCTCGTGAAAATAGCCCTTGTCCTGCGCGATGAACACCGGCGCGGATGACGACAGCCGCAGCACGCCGACCTTTGCTTTGATAAGATCCTCAGCCCGCGCGATCCCGCTCGCCGCGATCACCAGCAGGCCCGCCACTGCGAGCCGCGCAACCCTCATCATCCGGTTTTCTCCTTATCTCATGACCAATTGAAGCATTGATATTGCGGCAACGGCGGTGAGCTCCCTCTCCCACATGGGGGCCCACATGGGGAGAGGTGCACCGAGCAAGCGGAACGATTTCAAATTCACGAATCTTTACTCTACAACCCTTCGGGGATCGCCTGATCCTGCCCGATGAACGCGCCCTGCTGTTTCAACTGTCGTTGCAAATTTTCGACCTCAATATCGCGCGGAATTGTGTTGCCCCCGAGCGCCAGCGCCGCCGCCGTCCCCGCGGCTTCCCCCATCGCAAAACAAGCGCCGGAGACGCGCGCGGCCGACTGGCCGTCATGGGTCATCGAGGCGCAGCGCCCGGCCACCAGCAGATTGTCGATGCCTTCGGGAACAAGCATCCGATAGGGCAACTCGTTGAACCCGCGCGATTCCGGGATCGGTGGGAATTTGAAGATCACATCTCCGGCGACATGGGATTCCATCGGCCAGCCATTGACGCCGATCGAATCCGCAAACGACGCGCAGCCAAGCACGTCCTCGCCCGACAGCATGTAGCCGCCGATCACGCGCCTCGTTTCGCGAATGCCGAGCTGTGGCGGCAGGTCGACGATGTAGGATTTTTCAAACCCCGGCACGGTGCGCAAAAACTCGAACGCCTGGACCGCCTGCCGGCGGCCATCGATCTCGCCGCGCGTGAGATCATCCGGATCGAGACCGTTGATCGCGGTACCGTCCGCGCGCGCCAGTTGGGTAAAATTCACCCGCCATTCGATTGGCGATCGCTGCGGCCGCACGATCGCGGCCTTGCGCGGGAAATGATGCGTGCCGGCAGCTTCCGCCTTTTCCATCAGCGCCGGAATCGTCCGCCAGGCTTCGCCGGCCTTTTCCGGATCGATGCCGTTCAAACGAAACATCATCGAAGGGTACAGCATGCTGCCGGCATTATCGCCGACCTCATAGCGCGCACCGGCCCAGGCCGCGAGATCGCCGTCGCCGGAGCAATCGATAAAGATATCGGCGCGCACCGCCCGCCGGCCGGCCTTGGTCTCGACCATCAGCGCGTTGATGCGGCGCTCGTCATGCATCACGACGCCGGCACCGAGCGCATGAAAGAGAATGTCGACCTTGTGAGCGGCAAGCAGATCGTCGGCCGCGATCTTGTAAGCCGCGGTGTCATAGGCCTGCGCCAGGATCTTGCCCAGGATCAGGTGCGGCGCGTTCAGCCCATCGAGGCGATCGATCCGCGCCAGCAACTCCGACGC
>DATBYN010000523.1:0-10409 GCA_036513695.1 Bradyrhizobium sp.
TTTGATCGCCGACCCTAGCTTCCCGTTTCGCAACAGACCATCGCTTTTCGGCATTTGTCTTGTTGATACAGGGCATCGTCGCGATATGTTGCGCGGCATTGTGGTCCCGGACTTTTGACACCGGACCTGGCTTCCGGAGAAGGCTTGATGGTTCGCGTTTTATCCTGCCTCGCCGCCGCATTTGTTCTCATCGCAAGCTCGGCGCACGCGCAAGAGCCTTCGCGCCTGGACGAGATCATGAAACGCGGCACCCTGCGCATTGGCATGACCGGCGACTATTTGCCCTTCACGTATTTCGACAAGGAGACCAAGAAATTCCGCGGTTTTGACGTCGATATGGCGGAGGCGCTCGGCAAGGCGCTCGGCGTCAAAGTCGAATATGTCCAGACCGCCTGGCCGCACTTGATGCAAGATTTTGAGGCCGACAATTTCGACATCGCGATGGGCGGCGTCTCGATCACGCTGGACCGGCAGAAGAAGGGCATGTTCTCGACGCCCGTCATGCGCGAAGGCAAGACGCCGATCGCGCGCTGCGCGGACAAGGACAAATACCTGACCATCACCGAGATCGACAAATCGGGCACCCGTGTGATCACCAACCCCGGCGGCACCAATGAGCGATTTGCCAAGGCTAACGTCAAGAATGCCGAGATCAAAACCTACAACGACAATGTCACGATTTTTGACGAGATTGCCAAAGGCAACGCCGATTTGATGATCACGGACGCATCGGAGACGCGGTATCAGCAAAAGCTTCACCCGGGCGTGCTTTGCGCGGTGCATCCGGAAAAACCGTTCGATTTTGCCGAGAAAGCCTACTGGCTACAGCGTGACGCCGCGCTCAAGGCGTTCGTCGATCAATGGCTGCACATCGCCTTCGAGGACGGCAGCTTTAAGAGGATCTATGCCGCCTGGTTTGAATAGCGCCTCCGCGGTGCTAAATTAGGCTGGCCGGGCGGATATGGATTGAACCAAAGGCTGCTATTTCACGACTCATAGCGTTGAAGCGTGATGTAGGTCACGTTGACGAAAGCTGCCGCAGCATAGGGTCGGAACTCGGGACGTCCCAATCAGGGACCGGAATTCCGCCTGCTCAGGGGGTGACTATGAAGATCATGAAGGGGTTTTTTGTCATTGCCGCGCTTGTGCTGGCGAGCACCGCAGCGCAGGCCCAATACACCTTCGAATATGGTGGGCACACCATTCGCATCGATCCGGATCGCGGAACGGTTTCGATCCCGGGCGTCTACGACAACAGCGGGCGGAAATCGAAGCGCGCGCGGGGCGACCAGGACAGTTCGCGCAAGCAGGCACCTGAGCAGGCCAAGATCGATCCGCAGGCGCCGGCGGCTAGTCCGGCACCGTCCGAACAGACCCCGGCTCCGGCGCCCGTTCCCGCGCCTGCTCCGGCGGCCGCTACGCCCGCGCCATCGACCACGACCGCGACGGCGGCACCACCATCGGATACCATTACCTCAACGCAGCCCGCGACCAGCACTCCCGCGCCCCCGATCCAGCAGGATGCTGCCCCTGTCCCGAGGCCCGCGCCGCCTCCGGTTGTCGCCGCGGTTCCGCCCGTAGCGCCGTCCCCTCCTGCCGCGCCCGTCCAGGCGGCTAATTCGCCGCTCGGCGTGTGGCTGACGGAAGAGAAGGAAGGCAAGGTCCGGATCGAGCAATGCGGCGCCAATCTCTGCGGCTATTCGGTAGATACCAAATCGAACAAGAACGGCGAGCAGGTTCTGATCAATATGCGCCCCGGCAAGGATGCCAAATGGAGCGGGCGGATTCTCGACCCAAATACCGGGTCGACCTATGATTCGACGATCGCGCTGAAGGGCCCGGATACGCTGCGGGTCCAGGGCTGCGCCTTCGGCGGCATGTTCTGCGGCGGCCAGACCTGGAGCCGGGTCAACTAAGCCGCGTCGCGCCGCGAGTGACGACAAGATTTTTTGCAGGCCAAATCGAACGCGTGGTCGAGATAGCGCGACCACGTGGTATGGCCAAACCTGATAGCTCCAGTGACAGCTCTCTCGATGATGCGGCAGACGATGAGGACAGCCTGTGGCAGGCAGTTCGGTTGCCGCCTGGGGATCGATCGCTTGCCGGGACGATGCAGGAAGGCCGCGATCTCATATTGGCCGAACTTGCGGGCGTCGATCTAACGCAGGCTAATTTCTATTGGGCCCTGTTCCATCACGCGATCCTTGAGAAAGCGATCATGGCGCGCTGCGATCTGCGGGGCGCGATTTTTCAGGAGGCAAACCTGCGCTGCGCCGATCTTTCCGGCGCCAATTGCGGGCTCGATAATTTGGGTGGATCGACCGACTTCATCAAAGCCGACCTTTCGGGCGCCGACCTTCGCAATGCCAATCTCAGCGGCGCCAATTTCACCAATGCGCAACTTGTTGGCGCGGACCTCTCCGGCGCCAGGGCCCTTTGCGAATTACCGGAGTGCCCGGCGCGCTTCCAAGGGGCCGATTTGACCGGGGCCCGGCTCCGCGGCGCCCAGCTCACCGGCGCGATCTACGACCAGCGCACGGTCTTTCCACGGGGTTTCAAGCCGGAAGATGCCGGCATGGTGATGAGCCTCCGGAAATCGAGTTCTACCGATAAGCCGCGGCCCGAATAGGGCCCTCGTCGCGGCGAGCCCATCTCACAACGACATCCGGATCGGGCGCTGGGCGCGGCACGATGTGCTCGGGCACCTGGACCGCGCACCGCATCTGAGCGGGTCGGCGGGCGGCTTCGTCGGTGGAAGTCTCGCGCGGCGTCACGACTGAGTTTCTGCCGTCGCGGTTGCCGCTGTTATCTCGGGTTTCCCGGCACCGCCAAATGTGGTCTCATGAATCTTGCCGTCGACGATATGGATGCGCCGGTCCGCGCGCGCAGCTAGCGCGGCATCATGGGTTACAACCACCACCGTCTGACCGCCGTCGGCGATATCGCGCAGGATGCCGAATACCTGCTCGGTGGAGGCGGTATCAAGATTTCCCGTGGGCTCGTCGGCGACGATGATTTCGGGACGGTTGGCGAGCGCCCGCGCCAGCGCCACGCGCTGCCGCTGACCGCCGGAGAGCTGATTGGGGCGTTTCGCGGTCTGCTCGCCGAGGCCGAGCGACGTCAATAGCATCATCGCACGATCGTGCATCTCCTTGGCCGACATCTTGCCGTGGGCGCGCATCGGCAACAGCACGTTTTCAAGCGCGGTGAACTCGGGAAGCAAAAAGTGGAACTGAAACACGAAGCCGCATTTGGTCAGGCGGACATCGGCGCGTTCGGTTTCCGACAACTTGGATGTCGGCTGGCCGCAGATGACGACCTCCCCTTCGGTCGGTGCATCGAGCAATCCGATCAGATAGAGCAGCGATGATTTGCCGGACCCGGAAGGTCCGGTGATGGCGAGAAATTCGCCCTTTTTCACCGACAAATCGATGCCATTGACAAGCGTATGAGAGATCGCGCCCTGAACGCGGCGGACCAACCCCAAGACCTCCAGCGCAATCTCGCTCACGACGCGCCCCTGATGATCTCGACGGGATGCACCCGCGTCGCCTTGCGCGCCGGAAAGAAGGCCGCAATCGCGCAGCAGAGAACGGCAATGGCTCCGGTGGCGATATAGTGCATCGGTGAATAATAGATCGAAAGCGGTACCGTGGCGCCGGTCAGCGTATTGTAGATGGTAATCTTGGACCACGCGTAGCAAAGCAGATATCCGAGAATCCATCCGAACAAGATACCGACCGAGCCCATCATCATCGATTCAAGGATAAAAATTCGCCGCACCGAAGCTTCGCGCATGCCGAGCGACTTCATGATCGCGATGTCGTGGCGTTTCTCGTGGGTGATCGTGGAAATGATGTTGTACGTCGCAAATGAGGAGGACAGCAGCATCGCGCCCATCACGGTCAGCACGATGAAGTCGCGGGTTGCGAAACTGGACAAGAGATCGGAGTTGGCTTCCTGCCACGATACCGATTTGTAACCGGTCTGCGCTTCGACCTGCGTCGCCACTTTCTGCGCAGTCAGCGGATCGTTCAGCCGCAACCGCAACTCGTTGATGATCCCGTTTTGCCCCATGAGAGTCTGCGCCAGACCGGTCAGCGAATAGATCTGCCCCTCGTCGACGCGCTTCAATCCGGACCGAAAGATGCCAACGACTGTAGCTGAAATCTGGGCTCCCTCGCCTCCCGCCAGCACGACCGTATTCCCGGTTTTCAGGGCGAGCTTATCGGCCAGCGCGCGGCCGATAATGATGCCGTTCGCCGCCTTCGAGAGATCGCTCAATTGCCCCTCGCGCATTTGGGAAGCGAGTTTTGACACGCGAACCTCGAACCGCGGGTCGATACCGGTCAGGGTCACGCCGATCCGCGCGCCACCGTGATCGATGATGGCGGTGGTCTTTGCCGAGGGCGCGACATCGCCCGGCAACCACGACTTCAGCGACGACATCACGGCATCCGGATATCTGATCCCCGGACGCGGATTGACGTTGGCGACGTTGGACATCGCGACCGCCGCGTATTCCTGATCCGCCGGTTGGGTTGGAACCGATCGGCGCTCATCATTGACCGTGATGTGCGGCATGGTGTCGACGAGCTGGCGAAGGAAATCGATCTGCGAGCCCTGCATCAGCCCCGCCATCATGATGGTGAAGCCGACCCCCATCGCCACACCGAACATGCCGACCAGGGTCTGCCGAACACGGGTTGAGACATGGGTCCATGCAATACTGAGCAAAAGGTTCGTTGCCATGCATATCACCGGGCCGCAGGGTATCTGCCGACGTTCCTGCGTGCGTCATTGACAATGGAATCTACGTGAGCCGACAGGGCCGCGGAGATGACGGCGTTATCGGGATCGGCGACGCTGGTCTCAACGGGCGCGGAAGCGGGCGCGGCGGTGCTCCGATCGAGCGTAGGACTGGGAACGGGGTCCGGAGCCGTATCTGCGGCAACCTCTGTTGTCTGCTTCGGCGGCAAAGCCGCATTTTCCACGCGGACCCGCGTAGCGTCAGCCAGATCGGCGCGTGCCGGCGACAACACGGTCGCGTCCTGCCGCACATCGCCGATGATCTCGACATTGCGGCTGCCGCGAATCCCGACAGTGATCGGAATGCGCTCGACCTTGCCGTCGCGCACGACCTGGACCGCATTGTCGATAACCGCCTCGGCCGGCACCACAACCGCCGCGGTCTTTTCGCGATAGATGATGTTGACTTCGACCGTCATCCCGATCCGCAAGGGCGTATCGGAAGGCAATCGCAGATAGACACGAAAGGTCTTTCGCGTCGGATCGCCTTTTGGCGTGATCTGCGAAACGGTAGCGCGCAGCGCCTGCGTGGCGAATGCCTCGGCGCGCAAGAATGCCTTCTGCCCGACCGCAATCCTGGTGATTTCCTCCTCGTTTATTTCGGCCACGATCTGCATCGGCGTCGGCGGGCCTACCCAGAACAGCACGTCGGTTGGTCCAACGATCTCACCGACCTCGCCGTCGCGGCGCAGCACCATTCCATCCAGCGGCGCTCGCAGCACCAGTGAATCGACGCGCACTTTTTGAGCGCTGATGCGCGATTTGGATTCATCGAACTGGGTCTGGCGTTGCTCGTATTCGTTCTTCGCCGCATCGCTCTTGTCGCGATCGCGCTCGGCGCGATCACGATCTCGCTGCAGCTGTTCATGGTTGATTTCCAGCTCGTGCAGTGCAGAGACCTCTTCGGCGTCGTCCTGGCGGCCAAGGATTTGACCAACTCGGACGGCCTGCCCCTCGCAGCGGCAGATTTCGACCAGCCGGCGTCGCTGCAGCGGGACGACTTTGGCCCAGCGCTCGGGTTCGACGGTGCCCGTTCCATAGATCGCCTCCGAAACCGGCGCGAGGATCGAAGTGGCCGCGGTTACCGTTGGGGGGCGAAAAAAGTCGGGAACAGCGAGATAGGCCCCGCCAAGGGCTAAAGCCGCAAATACGGCAAGCATCGAACCGGACCAGAGCAGACTGCGCGAGGGCATTGGCATCCTCTATGACCTAGAAACCGAGCCGCTTGCGCAGCTCGGGTACTTTATCAATCAGCGTGTCGATATCGTCCTTCTTGCCGCTGCGGGCGGCTTGCGAATTGCCGGAATCGGCCGAAGTCGCTGACGGGGCCGACGTGGCCGGCGCGGCACTCGCCGTCGGCGCTTGCTTGGAGACGGGAGATAATGGCTGTGGTGGCGGGTTGTCGGCCGGAGTGGCGAGCCTGGCCTGGGTCGGGACCGCATGCCAGCGCGCGGCGTCGGCCCTCGCCTGGTTGAGTTCCTGCGGCGTCATCTTGGTTTCCAGAACGCCCATCAGCTGGCGGGCACCGTTGCGAAACTCGTCCATGCGGCTCCCGACTGAAACGATGTAGGCCCATTTGTAGGCGCTGACGTTGTCTTTCGCAGTGCCCCGCCCGATCGCATAAAGTCCGGCGAGAACCAGCATCGCATGCGAATGACCTTGCTCGGCGGCGCGTGAAAACCACTGCAATGCCTGTTCGTCGGACCTTGGCCGACCGACGCCGGACGAATAGAGCGCACCAAGATAAAACTGGGCGTCGTTGTCGCCGGATTGCGCGGCCTGAGAATAGCGATCGGCCATCTCCTTGTCGGGAATCGAATCGGCGGCACAAATCGCAGAGTTCGCAATGAGAGCAACGCCGCAAAAGACTGCCAGAAAAGCTCGCTTCATCAAATTCTCCAGGATGTCGGGAAAGTCACCCACCCTGTTTTATATTGTTGATCTCACGCACTTTTTTGCTCGCGTGTGCAGAAAGCCCTGCATGTTTGTGCGGTCACCGTTCAAGAAACACGGAAGGCGTCTGTGGTTCCAGGCGAAGACCGTGCATCGCTCGGTCGAGCCTGAAGGTAGTTCATCGCTCTGAACCAGCGATGTGATTCCAATCACATTCGAAGCGAAATGTTGTGTGACGATGCCGACGTCTAACAATTGGGGAACGTCATAAAACACCTTAGCAGAGTTATTGTTGCCAGCCGAATCCGCTTTCTTCTGGGAATATCTGTCGCAACGCCGGCCGGGGCCGCGACGTTTGACGGCGTCGGATTTGAGCGGCGCCAGCAAGGGTGGGCAAAGCCAACGGGTCGGCGCGAAGCGCTGCCCGATGACAGGCTCCGCGTGCCCACCATTCCCTCGACCTCGGTATTAATTTTAGATGGTGGGCAGGGCGCGAAGGGCGCCGTTGCCCACCCTACGTGACCACGACCTTTGCGGAAAATTCTTCGTCGGTCACCAGCTCCATCCAGGTCGCGTGACTGCCGTCGAGCGATTCCTGTATCGCCACGTGGGTCATGCCAGTGGTTGGGGAGCCCCCGTGCCAGTGTTTCTCGCCCGGTGGAATCCAGACCACATCGCCCGGTTTGATCTCGCGCACCGGTTCGCCCTTGGTTTGGACCCGGCCGACGCCAGAGACGACGTACAGCGTCTGGCCGAGCGGGTGTGTATGCCAGTTGGTCCGCGCGCCGGGCTCGAAGGACACGCGATTTGCGACAACGCGCGCCGGCGCTTCGGCTGCAATGACGGGATCCTGCCAGACGGTGCCGGTAAAATACTCTTTGGGCGCCCGGCGTGTCGGCCGCGAGCCGGCGAGATGGATATCCATGATGTTCCTCCTGCAATGACGGACGCTGTTCCGCGCCGTGCTGATTATTTCTTCGAAGCCGCGTAACGCGCCTTGGTCCCGGCATTCATGGGATAGAGACCCGGCAGCACGGCGCCAGCGTTTACCTGGTCGACGATCCAGGCTTCCATTCGTTCCTGTTCGGCGCCTTCGGCCAGGATGAGATCGAGAAACGCTTTCGGGATCACCACGGCGCCGTCCTGATCGGCGACGATGACGTCGTCCGGGAAGATCGCGACGCCGCCGCAACCGATCGGTTCGCCCCAGCCGACGAAGGTCAGTCCGGCCACCGAGGGCGGCGCGGCAAAGCCGTCACACCACACCGACAACCCCGTGCCGAGCACGCCTTCGAGATCGCGCACCACGCCGTCGGTGACGAGCGCCGCGACGCCTCGTTTCATCATGCGCGCGCACAAAATGTCGCCGAAGATGCCGGCATCGGTGATGCCCATGGCGTCGACCACGGCCACGCAGCCTTCCGGCATGGCTTCGATCGCGGTGCGAGTCGAGATCGGCGACGACCAGGATTCCGGCGTCGCCAGGTCCTCGCGGGCCGGCACGAAACGCAAGGTGAACGCTGGCCCCACCAGCCGCTTCTGTCCCGGGCGCAGTGGTCGCGAACCGCGCATCCAGACGTTCCGCAGGCCCTTCTTGAGCAGAACCGTGGTGATGGTGGCGGTGGATACGCCGGACAGGGTCTTGATCGCTTCGGGGGACAAGGACATCGAAGGTGCAACTCCGGTTGCGGATGGATCGGCGGGATTGACTTTACCTTTGCGCATCTTGCGAGGCACGGGCATCGCGTCAAGGGCTGACGCCAATTGGTGGCCGCAGGGCTGCATCGCATCATGCGATCATCAAGTCTTATCACAAGCATGCGGATTAATTTATTGAACTTGCAGGCTCATTTGCATCAAGCGAATTCCACTTCAGCGCAAAACAGGCTAGAGCTTGCCATCCGCTGACGACGTTTGAGGCCATGGTCCCGACGCTTTCTCCGCCCCGTATTCTGCCAAGTGGCGACAGCGCCATCACGGTCGAATTCAGCCGCAATATCGATGATGCCGCAAACCAGCGGGTGCTGGCACTCGATCGCGCGCTTGCGAGTGAGCCCGTTGCCGGCGTGACCGAGACGGTGCCGACCTATCGGTCGCTGCTGGTGCATTACGATCCCGTGCAGATCGAATTCGACACACTCGGCGAGAAACTTACCGCACTCGCGCAACGGCCGGTTCCGCCGGAGACAAAGGCGCGGCGCTGGCGGATTCCCGTGGTTTATGGCGGTGAGCATGGCATCGATCTCGAGGATGTCGCCAAAACCTTGAAAACCACGCCGGACGAAATCGTGGCGCGGCATGTTGCCGGCGACTACCGCGTCGCCATGATCGGCTTTACGCCGGGCTGGTCTTATCTCAGCGGTCTCGAGAAATTCCTGCATATGCCCAGGCGGCAGAACCCGCGGCTGTTGACGCCGGCCGGCACGGTCTCGATCGGCGGCGTGCAGGCCGGCGTGCAGTGTCTCGCCGGCCCAAGCGGCTGGCACCTGCTGGGACGGACCGCGGTGCGAACCTACCAGTTGCATCGCGATCCGATCTTCCTTCTGGAACCCGGCGACCATGTGAAATTTTGCGCGGTCGATGCCAAAACTTTTGCCGAGCAGGATCGCGCCGCGGAAGCCGGCGAGATCATCGCCGAGCAGATCGCCTTATGAGCAAACTCGTCATTTCATCGATTGGACCTGCGAGCTCCGTTCAGGACGGCGGACGGCATGGCGCGCAACGCTACGGTCTGATGCCGAGCGGCGCGATGGACCGCCTCGCGCTCGCGGCGGCGAATTGTCTGGTCGGAAACCCGATCTTCGCAGCCGCCATCGAAATCGGCCCGTTCGGGGCAGCGTTTACCGCGCGCGAAGGCGTGGTTCGCCTTGCGCTGGCAGGCGCGCCGCGCTCAGCCGATATCACGGGGCGCGCGGTGGTGTTCGATACATCCATGACGCTCGCCGATGGCGAAACCCTGACGCTCGGCTTTGCCCGCGGCGGCTCGTTCAGCTACCTCGCAATCGAGGGCAGCATCGAAGGCGAGCCGATGTTCGGCAGCCTCGCGGTGAATGCGCGCGCGGGCCTCGGCAGCCCTTATCCGCGCCCGCTGCAGGCGGGCGACGAATTGCAGACGAAACCAGCAAGCGGTGCGGCCGAACGACGGATCGATCTACCCGCGGCAACCGCAGGGCCGATCCGCGTCCTGATGGGTCCGCAGGACGACGAATTCGGCGATGCCGCAAAACAACTGTTTCTGGACAATGAGTGGAAGATATCGGCGACCAGCGACCGCATGGGTTATCGGCTCGAGGGCCCGGTGATAAAGCATCTGCACGGTCACAATATCGTCTCCGACGGCACCGTTGATGGCAGCATTCAGGTGCCCGGCAACGGCGCGCCGATCGTGCTGATGCCGGACCGCGGCACCTCCGGCGGCTATCCCAAGATCGCAACATTGATTTCAGCCGATCTCGGCCGGTTCGCGCAGATTCCGGCAGCGACCGGCTTTCACTTCAAGGCCGTCCCCATGGCGGAAGCGCAGGCAGAGGCGCGGAAATATTGGAAGACGCTGCGCGCCCTGCCCAACCGTCTGCGCGCCATTGAGAGCTTTGATCTCAACATTGAGGCACTGCAGGATGCTAATGTCGCCGGCAGCGCGGTGAGCGCCGTCGATGCCGTCACCTGGCAGATTGCATCCGGCGCGGATGTGCTGACACCGGACTGAC
>DATBYN010000524.1:0-2160 GCA_036513695.1 Bradyrhizobium sp.
CCATCCCTCGATCGCAAAAGGCGCGGTGCCGCTGGTGCTGGAGCTATTGTCACCGGCGCACCGCCCGGTGCAGGTGACGCGCGATTTGCCCGGCTTTTGGCGCGGCAGTTATGCGGCGGTACGTTCCGACCTGCGCGGGCGTTATCCGCGGCATCCCTGGCCGGAAGACCCGGCCAGCGCGATGCCGACGCGGCGGGTCAAGCCAAAGGGGACGTGACTCTATTGCTCCCTCCCCGCTCTTCGCGGGGAGAGGGTGGGGTGAGGGGCTGTCTCCGCGAATTCCGAAGCTAACGCATGCGGAGACTCCCCTTCACCCGGATCGTATCTCGCGATGCGATCCGACCTCTCTCCGCATGCGGGGCGAGGTAAGCGCCCCCCGTTAACCCTTCGCTCATCCTTTTCGCCAAAATGGCAGCCTCAGCCGGCGCGCCTTAGTCGCGGCGTCGCGGCTTAAGTGGTGATATTGCCGACCTCATCGAGTGTGGCGTGATGCGTAACATTTTGATTTTTGCCGCTATCATGATCGGCCTCGGCACCTTCATGGCGCAGATGGCGGACAAGATGACGGCGGCGCCCGCGCCGGCGACGTCCGCGCGAAAAGCGACGCCCGTCGAGACCGTCGGGCAGGCCGGCCCTCGCAGCCTCGACATTCCCCGCGACTCCCGCGGTCAGTTTCTGACGGAGGGGCGCATCGACGGCCAGCGCATCGACTTCATGGTCGATACCGGTGCGTCGCTGGTGGCATTGAACGAGACGTCGGCGGCGCGGTTCGGTCTGCGTCCGTCGCGCGGTGATTACAAAGCGAGCGTCACCACCGCCAACGGCACTATCAAGGCGGCGCGCGCCCGGCTTGCCATGGTCGATATCGGCGGGCTCGTGGTGCGTGACGTCGATGCCATGGTGCTGCCCGACGAAGCCTTGTCGGAGAACCTGCTCGGCCTGTCGTTCCTGTCGAAGCTGAAGCGCTTCGAATACGCCAACGGCAAGATGGTACTGGAACAATAGTCCCGTCGCTGCCAATCCGCCGCAATTAATCGCCACAAGCGGGCTATCCCGCCTTCCGCCCGGCCGGCGTATTCGCTATGGCTGCGGCACGGTGCTTGCAGCGCTACACGAAGCTGCAGCGTTTCACGAAAAGGTCATCTAGATGTTTCCAACGCCGAAACCCGTGCTGGTTCCTAATACCTATTCTTACGAATCGGAGCCGATGGTAAAGCCGACTGGGTTTCGCGAATATGACGCGCGCTGGCTGTTCGGCAAGGAAATCAACCTGATGGGTGTTCAGGCGCTGGGCATGGGGCTCGGTGCGCTGATCGCCGAACTCGGCGTCAAGCAGGAAGTCGTCACGGGGCATGACTTCAGGGGCTATTCGGCTTCGATCAAATACGCACTGATTTCGGGATTGCAGGCCGCGGGCTGCAAGGTCCACGACATCGGCCTGTGCATGACGCCGATGGCTTATTTCGCGCAATTCGAGCTCGACGTGCCCTGTGTCGCCATGGTGACGGCATCGCATAACGACAATGGCTGGACCGGCGTCAAGATGGGCGCCAGCCGGCCGCTTACCTTCGGCCCGGAACAGATGACCCGCCTGAAGGAGATCGTGCTCAATGCCGACTTCAAGAACAAGGCCGGCGGATCCTATCAGTTCCACGAGAATTTCCCGGCGCGCTACATCGCCGATTTGACCAACCGCCCGAAACTGAAGCGCAAGCTGAAGGTCGTGGTCGCCTGCGGTAACGGGACGGCGGGCGCGTTCGCGCCACAGGTGATGGAAGCGATCGGCTGCGAAGTGATCCCGCTCGACACCGAGCTCGATCATACCTTTCCGAAATACAATCCCAATCCCGAAGACATGGAAATGCTGCACGCGATCCGCGACGCAGTCCTCGAACACAAGGCCGATGTCGGCCTGGGTTTTGATGGCGACGGCGACCGCTGCGGCGTGGTCGACAACACCGGCGAGGAGATCTTTGCCGACAAGGTCGGCGTGATGCTGGCACGCGACATGTCGGCGATCCACAAAGACGCGCAATTCGTGGTCGACGTCAAATCGACCGGGTTGTTTGTCACCGACCCGGTGCTGCAAAAGCAGGGCGCCAAGACCACCTATTGGAAGACCGGCCATTCCTACATGAAGCGCCGCACCAACGAATTGGG
>DATBYN010000525.1:0-6194 GCA_036513695.1 Bradyrhizobium sp.
CAGGAACACCCGGCTGGCAAGCACGTCCGAGGCTTCCAGCGACATGATATCGTCGGCGGTCAGCACGGAATCGAGATCGGCGACGAGGCGATTGGCCTGGCGCAACCGCATGCGGTCGATCGCGTTCCGGATCGAACGCGCATTGGAGAACAGCGGCTGGGACTTGCGCAAGCCGATGTAGCGGATGAACGCCTCACGGGCGGCAATGCTGAATTTGTAGTTGATGTCGCGCAGCATCAGCTCGGCGATACCAAGCAATTCACCATCGGAATAATCCGGAAAATCGATGTGATGGGCGATGCGGGAGCGGAAGCCTGGATTGCTGGCGAAGAATTTATCCATGCGGTCGCCGTAACCGGCGAGGATCACCACCAGATCTTCGCGCTGGGATTCCATCACCTGCAGCAGGATCTCGATCGCCTCCTGGCCGTAGTCGCGCTCGTTGTCCGGCCGGTGCAGGTAATAGGCCTCGTCGATGAACAGCACGCCGCCCATCGCCTTCTTCAGGATTTCTTTGGTCTTGGGAGCGGTGTGGCCGATATATTGCCCCACCAGTTCATCGCGGGTGACGGAGACAATCTGGCCGCGACGGACAAAACCAAGCTTGTGCAGAATGCTCGCAATCCGCAGCGCCACCGTGGTCTTGCCGGTGCCGGGATTGCCGGTGAACGACATATGCAAGGTCGGCACTTCCGACGAAAGATTCATGCGCTTGCGGATGCGCTCGATCAGCAACAGCGAGGCAATCTCGCGAATCCGGGTCTTGACCGGCCTCAACCCGATCAGTTCGCGGTCGAGCTGCGTGAGGATATCCTCGATGCCGACGGCCTCGAGCTCCTCACGAAGACTGACCCGGTCTGTCATCGATGCGGCATCCAGATCCATCTGCGAAACCTCAACGCGTCAGGCGCGCCTTGTTGCGAAAATAAAAGCTCCGCCGCCGCTTTCACAGCGGCGGAGTAGTGCATCCGGCAAGCAGGCAACGATGAGGGGGCCAATCGGCGCCGCGGGCCGGACGGGAGTGACCTAACCGTAGCGCCCGCCCTCGGGACGATCGACCGCATAAGATTTCGTGGTGTAGCGGATGTTGCGGCCGGCCCCTTCGTGCCGTTCGAGCCGGAATCCGGGCTCGTCCTTGGGCCGGTTGACGATGAAGGACAGCCGCAGCGATTCCCAGCCGTGGCTGGAATCGAACGCGGACATGCGGATATAGCTGTTACCATACACCTTGCGGCATTCGGCCAGTTCCATCATCACGCCGGCGGCGTCACGGAGATCGAACATCGGCAGTCCCCACATTTCCCAGAAGTTATTCCGGGGGTGCGGATCGTCGGTGAATTCGATGTTCACCGCCCAGCCCTTCTCGAGGCAATACTGCACCTGGCGGGAAATCTGCTCGTCGGTGAGATCGGGCAGGAACGAGAAACATCCTTGGGTAACGCGCATGATTTGGCTCCTTACATCGCAACCGAGGGTGTGGGGACGTAGTCCGGCATGTCGGTGGATTCGTAGTTGAAGGTGACGTCCTTCCAGACCTCGAGCGCCGATTTCAGCGGCGTACAGGTCTGCGCGGCTTTCGCCAGAATCTCCGGACCTTCATGCAGATAGTCGCGGCCCTCGTTGCGGGCGAGAATCATCGCTTCCAGCGCCACGCGGTTCGCGGTCGCACCCGCCTGGATGCCCATGGGATGGCCGATGGTGCCGCCGCCGAACTGCAGCACCACGTCTTCGCCGAGATGATCGAGCAGTTGATGCATCTGGCCGGCGTGAATGCCGCCGGACGCCACCGGCATCAGCCGGTTGAGGCTCGCCCAGTGCTGGTCGAAGAACACGCCGTGCTCCAGCCGCATCGGGTTATAGTCTTCGCGGCAGATGTCGTAATAGCCGCGCGTGGTCGCGGGATCGCCTTCGAGCTTGCCCACTACAGTGCCTGCATGGATGTGATCGACGCCCGCGAGCCGCATCCATTTCGCGATCACGCGGAACGAGATGCCGTGATTGCGCTGCCGCGTATAGGTCGAATGCCCGGCCCGGTGCAGATGCAGGATCATGTCGTTGCGCCGCGCCCACTTCGCCATCGACTGGATCGCGGTGTAGCCGATCACGAGATCGATCATGATGATGACCGAGCCGAGCTCCTTGGCGAATTCGGCGCGCTCGTACATGTCCTCCATGGTTCCGGCAGTGACGTTGAGATAGGTTCCCTTGATCTCGCCGGACGCGGCTTGCGCCTTGTTGACCGCCTCCATGCAATAGAGGAAGCGCTCGCGCCAATGCATGAAAGGTTGCGAGTTGATGTTCTCGTCATCCTTGGTGAAGTCGAGCCCGCCCTTCAGCGCCTCGTACACCACGCGCCCGTAATTGCGCCCCGATAGGCCGAGCTTCGGCTTCACGGTGGCCCCTAGCAGCGGGCGGCCGAACTTGTCCATCCGTTCGCGCTCGACCACAATCCCGGTCGCCGGGCCCTGGAACGTCTTCACATAAGCGACCGGCAGCCGCATGTCCTCGAGCCGCAGCGCCTTCAGCGGCTTGAATCCGAACACGTTGCCGATGATGGACGCCGACAAATTGGCAATCGATCCCGGCTCGAACAAATCGAGGTCGTAGGCGATATAGGCAAAATACTGCCCCGGCGAATTCGGCACGGGATCAACGCGAAAACATTTGGCGCGGTACTTTTCCGCCGCCGTCAGCCGGTCGGTCCAGACCACTGTCCAGGTCGCGGTCGAGGATTCGCCGGCCACCGCCGCCGAGGCCTCGATCGGGTCGACGCCGTCCTGCGGCGTGACCCGGAACAGCGCGACGATGTCGGTGTCCTTGGGCGCGTAATCGGGCTCCCAGTAACCCATCTTCTTGTATTCCATCACGCCGGATTTGTAGCGATCCTTGCCGCGGACGGTCATCGAGTGTTGGTTCATGCTGGTCTCCTCGTGTTGCATGCGGCGGGTCGGGACCGTGGGGGTCAAGAGGTCATGCGGCGGCATTGGCCATCTCCCCGATGCGTGGATCGAGCGCGCCCGAGCGATAACGCCTCGCCATCTCGGCCAGTGGAATGACCCTGATCTGCGAGGCGTGGCCCGCGGTACCGAATTGCTCGAAGCGGTCGCGGCAGAGGTCGCGCAGCGCGTCCATCGCGGGTTTCAGGAACTTACGCGGGTCGAATTCGCTTTTGCTTTGCGTTGCCACTTTGCGAAAGGCCGCCGTCATCGCCAGCCGGCAGTCGGTGTCGATATTGACCTTGCGGACGCCGTGCTTGATGCCGCGGACGATTTCCTCGACCGGCACGCCCCAGGTCTGCGGCATCTCGCCGCCGAACGCGTTGAACGCGTCCTGCAGCGGCTGCGGCACCGAAGATGAGCCGTGCATCACCAGATGGGTATTCGGCAGCCGGTGGTGGATTTCCTCGACCACCCGCATGGCGAGGATGTCGCCGTCGGGCTTCCGCGAGAATTTGTAGGCGCCGTGCGAGGTGCCCATCGCGATCGCCAGCGCATCGACCCTGGTGGCGCGCACGAAATCGACCGCCTGGCCCGGATCGGTCAGCAGTTGATCGTGGCTGACCTCGCCTTCGACGCCATGGCCGTCCTCCTGCTCGCCGCCGCCATGTTCCAGCGAACCGAGCACGCCGAGTTCGCCTTCGACCGAAGCGCCGATCCAGTGCGCCATGTCGACCACGCGGCGGGTGATGGCAACGTTGTAGTCATAGTTAGACGCCGTCTTGGCATCGGCCTTGAGCGAACCGTCCATCATGACCGATGTGAAGCCGTGTTGAAGCGCCGTTGCGCAGGTCGCCTCCTCGTTGCCGTGGTCCTGATGCAGGCAGAGCGGAATCTGCGGATACATCTCCTCCAGCGCATCGATCATCTTCGCCAGCATGATGTCGTGGGCATAGGTGCGCGCGCCGCGCGACGCCTGGATGATGACGGGGGCATCGACGGCAGAAGCCGCCTCCATGATCGCGAGGCCCTGCTCCATGTTGTTGATGTTGAATGCCGGCACGCCGTAGCCGCGCTCGGCGGCATGATCCAGCAATTGCCTCAGCGTTATCCTTGCCATCGGAGCCTCCGTGTTTTTGTTGGCGTATGGTTCGTCACGCGTTGGTCGCCGCCATCCTGACGCGCTCGATGCAGCGCAGCGCCGCTTTAGCGACTGCATCCGCGGTGATGCCGAACTCGCGATAGAGCGTTTCCGCAGGCGCGGAGGCGCCGAAGCCGGTCATGCCGACGAATTCGCCGTCGTCGCCGAGCCAGCGCGCCCAGTCGCCCTCGACCGCGGCTTCGACGCCGATCCTCGGCACGCGTCCGAGAACCGCGGTTCGGTATTCGCGGGATTGCTGGCGAAACAGCTCGAAGCACGGCGCCGAGACTACGGCGGCGTGGACGCTGACGCTCGCCAGCAGCTGCGCTGCGTGCAGCGCGATCGATATTTCGGAGCCCGTTGCGATCAGCGTGACGTCGCGGGCGTGCTCCGGCTCAACCACGACGTAAGCGCCAAACGCGACCAGGTTCTGCTCGCCGCCCACCTCGCGGAAGGTGGGCATCGCCTGCCGCGACAGGCACAGCACCGACGGACTGGTTAGCGATTGCAACGCGCAATCCCAGGCTTCCGCTGTCTCAACGGCATCGCCGGGCCGGAACACCAGCACATTGGGAATCGCGCGAAGCGACGCCAGATGTTCGACCGGCTGATGGGTCGGACCGTCCTCACCCAATCCGATCGAGTCATGCGTCATCACATGGATGACGCGCACCCCCATCAGCGCGGCCAGCCGGATCGCGGGACGGCTGTAGTCCGCAAAGGTGAGGAACGTGCCGCCATAGGGGATGAAGCCGCCATGCAGCGCGATACCATTCATCGCCGCCGCCATCGCGTGCTCGCGGACGCCATAGTGGATATAGCTGCCGTCGAACGAGCCGGGTCGCACCGGTTGCTGGGTTTTGGCGCGCGTCAGATTGGAGTGGGTCAGATCGGCCGAGCCGCCGAGGAGGTTCGGCAACGCCTCCGCAATGCCGTCGATGACGATCTGCGATGCCTGGCGCGTGGCGATATTCGGCCGCTCGGCGGCAAAGCGATCGCGTATCCGCACCATCGCCTCGGTATAGCTGCACGGCAGATTCCTGTTCAGCGCATCGTGGAACGGCGAGCGCGCTGCGGAATTGAGCCGCTTTGTCCGCTCGATCCAGCTTCGGCGGGCGGCGTGCCCGCGCGCGCCGGCCTTGCGCCACTCGGCAACGATGGATTGCGGAATATGGAATGGCTGGTGCGGCCAGTTCAGCGCCGCGCGGGTCTTTGCAACCTCGTCGCCGCCGAGCGGCGCGCCATGGGCCTTTTCGCTGCCCTGACGGTTCGGCGCGCCGAAGCCGATGATGGTGCGGCAGGCAATCAGCGACGGGCGGTCGTTGTTCCTTGCCTGCTCGATGGCAGCAGCGATCGCTTCGGGATCGTGGCCGTCGATCCGGCTTGCCGACCATCCGGAGGCCTTGAACCGCGCAACCTGGTCGTCCGAACAGGACAGCGAGGTCGCGCCGTCGATCGAGATTTCGTTGTCGTCGAACAATACGATCAGCCTGCCGAGCCTGAGATGCCCGGCCAGCGAGATCGCTTCGTGGCTGAGACCCTCCATCAGACAGCCGTCGCCGGCGATCACGTACGTATAATGATCGACGAAATCGTCACCGAAGCGCGCGTTCATCAGCCGCTCGGCCAGCGCCATGCCGACCGCCGTGGCGATGCCCTGCCCCAACGGCCCGGTGGTCGTCTCGACGCCCGGCGTATGCCCGTATTCCGGATGGCCCGGGGTCTTCGATCCCCACTGCCTGAATGCCCGCAGTTCTTCCGAAGTCACGCCGTCGTAGCCCGTCAGGTGCAAGAGCGCATACAGCAGCATCGAGCCGTGCCCGGCCGACAGGACGAAGCGGTCACGGTCCGGCCACGCCGGCTCGGCGGGATCGAACTTGAGAAAGCGCGAAAACAGCACGGTTGCGACATCAGCCATGCCCATCGGCATGCCCGGGTGGCCCGACTTCGCCTGTTCGACGGCGTCGATCGCCAAAAAGCGGATCGCGTTGGCCATTTGCGCATGCGAAACATCTGGACGGCTTTCTATGCAAGCGAGAGCTGGAGCGGTCATACCGTGCGCCTCTTTCGTTCCATCAGTTGCAGGATCAGCGGGGTGAGAATGAGCTGCATCGCCA
>DATBYN010000526.1:0-3095 GCA_036513695.1 Bradyrhizobium sp.
CGAGGAAAGTGTGTTGGGGTGGAAAGAGTTCGAGATGGAGGTGGTGCGCGACAAAAAAGACAATTGCATCATCATCTGCTCGATCGAGAACCTCGATCCGATGGGCGTGCATACCGGCGATTCCATCACGGTGGCGCCGGCGCTGACCTTGACCGACAAAGAATACCAGATCATGCGCGACGCTTCGCTCGCGGTGCTGCGCGAAATCGGCGTCGAGACCGGCGGCTCTAACGTGCAGTTCGGCGTCAACCCGGCCGACGGCCGCATGGTCGTGATCGAGATGAATCCGCGGGTGTCGCGCTCGTCGGCATTGGCCTCAAAGGCGACCGGCTTTCCGATCGCAAAAGTCGCGGCAAAGTTGGCGGTCGGCTACACGCTGGACGAGATCGCCAATGACATCACCGGCGGCGCGACGCCGGCGTCGTTCGAGCCGACCATCGACTACGTCGTCACCAAGATTCCGCGCTTTGCATTTGAAAAGTTTCCCGGCGCCTCGACCACGCTGACCACCTCGATGAAATCGGTTGGCGAAGTGATGGCGATCGGCCGCACTTTTCAGGAAAGCCTGCAAAAGGCCCTGCGCGGCCTGGAGACCGGCTTGACCGGGCTCGACGAGATCGAGATCGAAGGTCTCGGCCGCGGCGACGACAAGAACGCGCTCCGTGCCGCATTGGGCACGCCGACGCCGGACCGTCTGCTGCAGGTCGCGCAAGCGATGCGGCTCGGCTGGAGCAATGATGAGATTTTCACCTCCTGCAAGATCGATCCGTGGTTTCTTGGCGAGCTGCGCGGCATCGTCGAGATGGAGAGCAAGATCAAGACCAACGGATTGCCGGCGAACGCGTTCAGCATGCGCACCCTGAAGGCCATGGGCTTTTCCGACGCACGGCTTGCGGTGCTGACTGAGACCACTGAGGCCGACGTGACGGCGCGGCGCCACGCGCTTGGGGTTCGCCCGGTATTCAAGCGCATCGATACCTGCGCGGCCGAGTTCGCCTCCCCCACCGCCTACATGTATTCGACCTATGAGGCGCCGTTCGCCGGTCACCTCGCCGACGAGAGCGCGCCGTCGGATAAGAAAAAGGTCATCATCCTCGGCGGCGGGCCGAACCGGATCGGCCAGGGCATCGAATTCGACTATTGCTGCTGTCATGCCTGCTTTGCGCTCGACGAAGCCGGCTATGAGACCATCATGATCAACTGCAATCCGGAAACGGTGTCGACCGACTACGACACCGCCGACCGATTGTATTTCGAGCCGCTCACTGCCGAAGACGTGCTTGAAATCATCGATACCGAGCGCAAGAACGGCACGCTGCACGGCGTAATCGTGCAGTTCGGCGGCCAGACCCCCTTAAAACTCGCTCGCGCGCTGGAAGCGGCTGATGTGCCGATCCTCGGCACCTCGCCCGACGCCATCGATCTTGCCGAAGACCGCGACCGCTTCAAGCGCGTCCTCGACAAATTGCGCCTGAAACAGCCGAAAAACGGCATCGCCTATTCGGTCGAGCAGGCGCGGCTGGTGGCCGCCGATCTCGGCCTGCCACTGGTGGTGCGCCCGTCCTATGTGCTGGGCGGCCGCGCGATGCAGATCATCCGCGAGGACAACCAGCTCTCGGATTATCTGCTCGGCACCTTGCCGGAACTCGTGCCCGCCGACGTCAAGGCGCGCTACCCCAACGACAAGACCGGGCAGATCAACACCGTGCTCGGCAAGAATCCATTGCTGTTCGACCGCTATCTGTCCGATGCCATCGAGATCGATGTCGACTGTCTGTGCGACGGCAAGGACACTTTCATCGCCGGCATCATGGAGCATATCGAGGAAGCCGGCATTCACTCCGGCGACAGCGCCTGCTCGCTGCCGCCGCATTCGCTCGACGCTGCGATGATCACTGAGCTGGAGCGGCAGACCCGCGAACTCGCGCTTGGCCTCGACGTGATCGGATTGATGAACGTGCAGTACGCCATCAAGGACGGCGAGATCCATGTGCTCGAGGTCAATCCGCGGGCGTCGCGCACGGTGCCGTTCGTGGCCAAGGTGGTCGGCATGCCCGTTGCGAAGATCGCGGCACGCATCATGGCCGGCGAAAAACTCTCCGACTTCAACTTAAAGAAGCGCAAGCTCGGCCATGTCGGCGTCAAGGAATCCGTGTTCCCGTTCGCCCGCTTCCCCGGCGTCGATACCGTGTTGGGTCCGGAGATGCGCTCGACCGGCGAGGTGATGGGCATCGACCGCTCGTTCGAGATCGCGTTTGCCAAGAGCCAGCTCGGCGGCGGCACGAGGGTGCCGCGCAAGGGCACGGTGTTCGTCTCCGTTCGCGACATCGACAAGACCCGCATCGCCGACGCGGTACGACTATTGTCTGAGGCGGGTTTCAAGGTGATGGCGACCTCGGGCACACAGCGCTTCCTCGCCGAGGCCGGGGTGCCGACCGAAAAGGTGAACAAGGTGCTGGAGGGCCGGCCGCATATCGTCGATGCCATCATGAACGGCGACATCCAGCTGGTCTTTAATACCACCGAGGGCCCGCAGGCGCTGGCCGACAGCCGCTCATTGCGGCGAGCTGCCCTCTTGCATAAAGTGCCATATTACACCACTCTTTCCGGTGCCGTGGCGGCTGCCCAAGGCATCCGCGCCTATCTGGGCGGGGACCTTGAGGTCCGCACGCTGCAGAGTTATTTTTCCGAAACCTGATCGGTTGGCCGGGGCTCTGGGCCCAATAGATCGGCAATGCAAGCCCTTGTGACCGGAACTCGCCGGTTACGAGGGTGTTCTGTTTCGGCGTTTGTGCGCGGCCAGCGGATTGGTCCGCATGAAGTTGAAGGACGTGAGAAGATGATGGAAAAGGTTCCGATGACCGCCGGCGGGTACGCCGCACTTGAGGTCGAATTGAAGCAGCGCCAATCGGTGGAGCGTCCGCGCATCATCGAGCATATCGCGGAAGCGCGCTCGCATGGCGACCTTTCGGAGAACGCGGAATATCACGCCGCCAAAGAAGAGCAGTCCCACAACGAAGGCCGCATCGCCGAGTTGGAGGACAAGCTTGCGCGCGCCGATATTATCGACATCTCCAAGCTGTCCGGCGACACCA
>DATBYN010000527.1:0-7408 GCA_036513695.1 Bradyrhizobium sp.
CGCGACGAGGTGCTGGGACGTCCATCCTCCGACTTTCTGACCGCGGAATCCCGGGAGCACGCGATCCGGGACGTGTTACCGGAGTTCTTTCGGCTCGGCCGTTGCGAAAACGTCCAGTACCAGATGGTGCGCAAGGACGGCGGCGTCATCGACGTCCTGCTGTCGGCGGTCCTCGACAATGATCCGTTGGGCCGGGGCCGGATGTCTCTCGCCGTCATGACCGACGTCACGGCGTTGAGGCAGGCCGAGCATCGACTCGCCGAGAGCGAAGCACGCTACCGGGGGCTGGTGGAGGACCAGTCCGAATTGGTCTCGCTCACAACCCCGGAAGGGGAACTGCGCTACGTCAATCACGCCTATGCGTCATTCTACGGCAAGCAGCCCGAGGAGATGATTGGATGCAATCTTTTTGATTTCCTTGCGCCCGACAATCACGCCGCGGTTGCCGAGCACCTTCTGCTTGTTTGTGCTGCCAGGCACAGCATCGAAATCGAGAACCAGGCCGTCATGCCGAATGGGAAGAGGCGATGGCTGGCGTGGACAAATCGGGCGATCACCGATGGTGATGGCCGTATCACCGCCATCCATTCGGTTGCCCGCGACATCGACGAAAGGATTCGGGCGGAACAGCGCCTTCAGGTGAGCGAAACCCGTTACCGCTTTCTGGCCGACAATTCGAGCGATTTAATCGTGCTTCTCGCACGCGACGGCACGCGGTTATATGTCTCGCCGGCTTGTCACGCGCTGACCGGATATTTTCCCGAGGAAATGTTGGCGTCGCGGACCGCTGACATGACCCATCCCGATGATACCGATAAGGTCCTCGGCGCCCTGGCAGGCGACGCCTGCCAGGTTACCATGACCTACCGGTTGCGTCGCAAGGACGGCAGCTATGTCTGGGTCGAGACCGTCTTCAAACCCGTTGAAATCGACGGCAGGAATGACATGCGTTTGGCCATCGTCCGCGACATCGATGCGCGGGTCGGGGCGGAGCAGCGCCTGAAGGACAGCGAGGCCCGCTACCGTCTGCTCGCCGACAATAGTACCGATATGGTGTTCCAGCTGGACCACGATCTGGTGCGCCGATATGTGTCCCCCGCCTGCCGCGAACTCTTGGGCTACCAACCGGAGGAGATGATTGGCATCAAGCCGGTTAGCATGGCACATCCGGAGGACGCGGCGCGCCTTAGCCTTGTGTTTGAGACTCTGATGAGCGGCCGCGCGGATCGTCAATCGATTATCAATCGCATCCGTCATCGCAGCGGAAAATGGATTTGGGTCGAGGCTCAGCTCCGAGCCCTGAAGGATCAGGAAACCGGCGCCACCACCGGCATTATCGGAGCCCTGCGTGATATTTCCGTTCGCAAGGCCGTCGAGGACAAACTTGAGGAAGCGAACCGCCGCCTGCAAGCCCTTGCCGGGCAGGACGGTCTCACGGGGCTTGCCAATCGTCGGACTTTTGACGAGGCGTTTGCAAAGGAGCACCGGCGCGCCAAGCGGGAGACAAAACCCTTAAGCCTTGTCATGCTCGACGTCGATCGCTTCAAGATCTTCAACGATCGTTACGGCCATCCGGCCGGCGACGATTGCTTGAGGCGGGTTGCGGCGGCGATCGCGGAAACGGCTCGCCGCCCCGGCGATGTCGTCGCGCGCTATGGCGGCGAGGAATTCGCGGTCGTGTTGCCGGATACCGATGAGGCCGGCGCGGAAGTGATCGCCGAACGTATTCGCCAGGCTGTCTATGGCCTCAAAATCCACCACGAGGCCGATGCCAACGGCGTTGTGACGATCAGCGCCGGCGTCGCCTGCACCGTTTCGGCCGGGCTCAACAGCAGGCCCGAGACCCTGATGCAAGACGCCGATCGAGCGCTCTATGGCGCGAAAGCGAGCGGCCGCAATGCTGTGATCCGGGCGTCAGCCATGATGGCAGACCCGGAGAGCAGCCGCCCAAAACATTCGGCCACGACGCGCCGCCGATAGGATTCAATTTTCTCTCGCGGGTCCGGAAGGCGACGCCGTCGTTTGACGGCGGCTCATGGCGCGTTAAGATTTGAAAAAAGGGAGAGAGCCCATGGAGGATATCGCCGCCGGGCGCGCAGCCCAATCGCTGCTCGCCGAACACAAGGCCAACCTACGATTCCAGTCGTTGGGTCCGCCGGACGGGCCCGCTACGATCTCGGACGCCTACGATATCCAGGAGCGCTACGTGGCGCTTCTCCACGACAAGCACGGCAACACCGTGGGCTATAAGGTCGGGCTTACCTCGGCTCCGATGCAGGCGTTTTGCCGGATTGACCATCCGATCGCAGGTGTCGTGCTCGCAAGAAGGGTGCATCAATCGGGAGCGAGCGTCCGGCGCTCCGATTTCGGCCGGCTGGGCTTGGAATTCGAAATCGCCGTCCGCATCAAATCAGACGTCCCGGCAACGGGCACATCGTATTCCGCCGAAATGATCCAGCCCCACATCGACGGCGTTTGCGCAGCCATTGAGCTCGTGGACGATCGGAGTGCGGACTATGCCAATCTCGATGTTCGTTCGCTTGTCGCGGACAATTCCTGGAACGGCGGCATTGTGCTGTCGCAATTTGCGAGCAAATGGCCTGATCTGGAGAGCGTCCTCGGGCGCGCAACGAAAGATCAAGTCGCGATCGGCGAAGGGCACGGACGCGATATCCTCGGGCATCCCTTCAATTCAGTCGCGTGGCTTGCCACCCAACTGGCTTCGCGGGGCGAGAGGCTGAAAGCGGGCCAGGTCGTCATGACCGGCAGCGTCATGAAGACCGTATTTCCGATGGAAGACGCAAGCTATCGTTTTGACCTCGGGGAAGTCGGCTCTGTCGAGGTGCAAGTAGTCGGATAAACCAGCACTTGACGATATTCATTACTCGGAATCAGAAGCTTGAATTGGCGAAGGCGACACCGAGTTGGCCTCCTGCCTCGCCCCCTGATGCTGATCGATCTTCGCCATCACCGGCACGGCCGTGTCGAAACGGACGCGATAGACAAGCAAATTCTCCATCACACGCTGGACGTAGTTGCGCGTCTCGGAGAACGGAATGCGCTCGACCCAATCGACCGCATCGACGTTGGGATCGCGTGGATCGCCGAACTGCTTGACCCAGTCGCGGACACGGCCCCGGCCGGCATTGTAGCCGGCGAAAGTCATGATGTGAGAGCCACCATATTCCTTCAGCAACGCGCTGAGTTCGGCGGCGCCCATCTGCGTGTTGTAGACGGGATCGGACACCATCCGGTCCCAATCGTAGGTGACGCCGAACCTTTTCGCGGTATCGCGCCCGGCTTCGGGCGTGACCTGCATCAGGCCGACCGCGTTTGCCGCCGACTTGTCGTGCTGGTCGAACGCACTTTCGGTACGCGCCACCGAATAGATGACGCTGCGGTCGATCGCGGGAGCGATCTGGCTATGCTGCGGGATCCCGATGGTCGGGAAGGCATAGCGTTCCAGCGCCAGGTTGCGCGCCAGCGCCGTCTTCCCGAGCTCCAGCATGGCACGCGCGTCGCCCCTCTGCGCGGTAAGCTCGCCGATCGCGGCCAGCAGAGCTGCGTCATCACTCTGATCCGCGAGATCATAAGCGAAACTCCTGATGACGTCGCGCTCGCCAAGCTTGTAGAGCATGTCGACCGCCTGCACGCGTTCGTCGGCGAGTAAAGCAGTGTTATCCTGATCGGGCGGCGTCGCGGCTCGCAGCTCGACCTGCTCAAGGCCGAGCCTGGCGCGCGCCAGCTGTCCATAATAGGCGGTGCCATGACGGGCGGCCGCTTCATATTCGGCGCGCATCTCCTCATCGTTGCCTGCTGCCTCGGCGGCGCGGGCCCGCCAATAATGCGCTCTGGCGATCACGATCGGATTGGCAGCGCCATCATCGATGTGCGCGAAAAGCGCCCGCGCCGTCGCGGGGTCGTTGAGGTAGCGCAGCGCGATCCAGCCGGGCATGAAATAGTAATCCGCCCGGTAATACGGATCGGCCGGCAGCGCGGCATTGCGCACGACCTGATATGCGTTAGGGAAATTACCCACATCGAGCAGCTTGCGGGCGAGAGTCCGTCGCTCGCGCCACCATTCATCGGTGTCCTGCAGCGCCATGGCCTGCGCCGGGACCGCGAGCATCAGACCGGTGGCGTCGGCGAGCTGGCCCTGACGGACCATCCAGTGAATGCGGCAGAGCGTGTAGCCCAAGTCCTGGCGGGCCGCGGGCTCGACGGCGCCGAGCAGGTCTTTAGCCGTGTCCGCATTCGCCATGACCGCAGCACAAGCCTTCACGATAGAGGCGTCGTCATCCCCAAGCCGGCGCGCAGAGCGCATGGCGCCTGAAAAATCCTTGGCGCCAATGCGCTTGTCCATGCGTGCGCGATGATCCTCGCGCGTGAGCAGCGCGCGGAACGTGTCGAACGCTTCCCCCTCGATGTGTTCAGCCAATTCCTGCGACCGCCAGGCCTCGCGAACCAAGCGTTCGGCCGCTTCTCGATCACCTTCCGCGAGCAGCGCCCGCGCCAGCGCAAAGCTGCCCTTGGCGCTCGCCGGCTGATCGCCGATGAAGCGATGAACTGTTGCGGCGTCGCTGCGCTCCTGCCACAGGCAAGCTTCCGCCCGCCGGCGCAGTTGGCCCATGCTCGGCCAGCCCGGATTATCGGCGATGAAAGTCGCGTAGCGGCTGAAATTCGCGGCACCAACCGGGTGTCGCAGGATGAACCATTCGACGAGCTTTTGGGCGGCCGGATCGCCGATGGTTTTCTCCACCGCAGTCGCATCGGCAGTCTTGCCCTTGCGCACGAGATCGATGGCGTCCTTTATCGCCGCGAGGTCGCCTGAGAGCGGAGGCGCTGCTGCTGTCTCAGGAGATGCTTTGGCCGCCGGTTCCGATTTGTGTCGCGCCGCCTCGGCATGCGCGTGCTTACCTTTCTTCGACGTGGAGTGATGCGCCGCTTTGCCCGCTGCGTCCGCTTTCTTGGCATGCTCATTCTGCTTGTGGCGAGCGGCGAGCGCCATCGCATCACTCGAAAGCGCGGCGAACATGGCCAGGCTGAGAAAACAAGTCAGCGGACCGAAGCGTCGGTTCATTCCCGTGATCCCCCCGCGAAACCCACCGGCATGAGCCATGAGATCGCACGATCCGTTCGGCTAGAACTGAACCAACGCTAGCACCACCGCCCCACTACAACTGTCACGCATCCGCAACATCTGACGGAAAACTGCAACACACTGGAACCCGGAAAGAGTTCCATTTTGGGACACTGCATAATTGCCCGAGCCGCGGGCCGACCTTATGCTGCCGCGGTATTGCAAACGCCCGCGAGCCCGCATGACCGTCCAACTCGATCCCGTTATTGCGCAGATCATTCCGCTGCTGCCGCTGCGCGATCCCAACTCGATGACGCCGCAAAGCGCACGGGAGCAGCTCCGCGCGCTCGCTGCGGCGCGCGCGGCTGTTCCACCGCCGGTGGTCGCGAGCGTTGCGGATAGACAATTGAAGGGCGCGGCGGGTCCGCTGGCCGCGCGGGTTTACCGCCTCAGCTCCGAAAAATCGCCGACCGTGGTATTTTTCCATGGCGGCGGCTGGGTCGCCGGCGATCTCGAAACCCATGACCGGCAGGCGCGCCTGCTCGCGATCGAAACAGGTTCCGTCGTCATCTCCGTCGACTATCGGCGTCCGCCGGAGACGCGGTTTCCCGGCGCGTTCGAGGATGCCTTTGCCGCTATGCGCGACGTGATCGCGCACGTCGCCGAATTCGGCGGCGACACATCGCGCATCGGTGTGGCCGGTGACAGTGCCGGCGGCAATCTCGCGGCCGCCGTCGCGATCGCCTGCCGCGATGCTGGCGTCGATCTCGCCGCGCAGCTGCTGGCCTATCCCGTAACCGACGTCGCCGGAAACTACGCCGATGGGAAAGTGAACGCGCGGTTTCCTTCGCGCACGGAAAACGCCGAAGGCTTTTTCCTTTCACGCGCGGTGATGGAATGGTTTTGCGGCCATTATCTTGAGGACGCAAAGCAAGGGACAGACTGGCGCGTTTCGCCGTTGCGGGCGAAAAACCTCGGCGGGCTAGCGCCCGCGGTCGTCTGCACGGCGTGGTTCGACCCCCTGCGCGACGAGGGCAAGGCCTATGCCGACGCGCTTGCCGCGGCCGGCGTCGAGACCAAATATCATCCCGGCGCCGGGCTGATCCACGGCTATTTCGGGCTCGGCGATGCGTCAGCGACCGCGAAAGCCGAGGCGCAGCGCGCCCGCGCCGATTTTAGAGCGATGCTCGAACGAGGTGTTTATCGATCAAGTCCGGTTTTCCGAGCTTGATCGCGCCGAGATTTCAAGGTCCAATCGAGACGCTATCTTGGCTTAGGGGAGAAACCTATGATGAAACGAATCTTGTTGGCCGCCATCGTCAGCGCGTTTGCGATCGGCTCCGCCGTCGCGCAGGAAAGCTGTGACAGCAAAGCCGTCGGCAAGGACGGCAAGCCGCTCGCTGGAGCGGCCAAAACCTCGTTCATGAAGAAGTGCATGGCCGACTCCTGCGCGACCAAAGCCGTCGGGTCGGACGGCAAGCCGCTGGCCGGCGCAGCCAAGACCAGCTTCATGAAGAAGTGCGCGAAGGGCGCGTAAGCCGGCGCTTTTCGGGAAGGGGCGCTCCTCTGCGAGCGCCCCAGCGCGCGAAAGTCGAAAGTTAGCGCTTGGCGGTGTGACCCCAGGTCTCGTCCCAGTCTTGGCCCGCAGCATCGACGACGCGGCCGTCGGCCTCGAAGAATTTGTTGGGAACCTGGAAGATCGCGAGCATTAGCCCGCCCTCGGGACACCATGCGACGTGGCGGCTGCCCGCCTCGCGCCAGACGAACTCGCCGGCCTTGACCTCGATGTCCTTCGCCGGGCCGTCCTTGTCGACGAGGCTGCCCTCGAGAACATAGGTTTGCTCGATGTGGACGTGCTCGTGGTCGGGCAGCACCGCGCCCGGCTCAAACCGCATCAACGCGGTCATAAGGCCGGTCGTGCGATCGAATAGCAGCGTCTTGGCCTCGCAGCCGGGAAAGCGGGTCTTCTGCCACTCCATGTTTTGGGGGCGAACGAGGTGGGAATGCGCGTCGGCGGTCGGCGCGCCCTTCGATGCAACGGCGTCCATGGCGATGCTCCCTTGCAATATATTTTGAGCGATCCTAGCAGCTCCGCCTGCGGCCGTCAGTCGGCATTCTATGAGAACTCGCGCTGCAGCAATCGCAAGCTCACTCGCGCTTGAAGCGGTAGTTGAACCGGTCGCCGTCCGCGATGACCAGGCCCGCGGTCGGCGTCGGGAAATGGATCGGCAGGATCAGCGTATCGGTATCGGCGACGGCGGACAGAAACTTCCGGCGCGAGACGGCTGCCTGCTTGCCGTCCCAGTCGACCCGCGGCGACCAGTCGGG
>DATBYN010000528.1:0-7171 GCA_036513695.1 Bradyrhizobium sp.
ACGGCACCGGTGCAGCGCGGTTTTGGCTCGCGCCTGATCGAGCGCAGCGCGCGCGACCAGCTCGGCGGCGAAGCCACCGTCGATTTCCTGCCGCGCGGCGTGGTGTATACGGTGACCTGCACGCTGGAGGATGGGCGGTAGCGCCTCACCTGGGCTGAGCGGCGGTGATCGAGGCGCGGATCGCCGCTAGTGGGGCGGTATCGTCAAAACCAAAACTTCCGTTTTGAAACCGCAGTCCCAAATCGTGCCACAGCGCGTCGAGATCGGGCGTCACGGGTTTTGGCCCCCACTCATTATGAAGATGCGTCAGCACCTTTAGCCCCACCGCCTTGTCGGCGGTTGCAAGAATACGCTCGATCGGCCAATCGACCTCATGATTGCCTCCGGCCGCGATCACGCCGCGCATGGCATCCTGCAGACCCAACCGGTTGCCCGTCGCTTTTCGAATCTCGATATCCGCCATCAGACAGAACATGGCTCCGCCCCAATATTTGCGGCCCCAGGTGTCGGAGATGTCGAGGCCCTGATCGCCGGCTTGCGGCAATCCCTTCGGCATATCGCGCATCATCGCCTGCCAGATTTCGGTTGCGGTCAAATCTCCGGCCTGGACCCGCGCGATCGGTTCGACATAGACCGCAAGCCCCTCCGACAGCCAGTTGTAGCGCTCCTCCATGTCGGGAAGGGCAAGATGCACCATCTCGTGGACCATCACCCAGTCTTGCCGCAGGTCGGCCTCGCTGGACTCGCGGCCCAACAGCACACGGATCGCGGCGCCGCGATAGCCCCAGGTGGTGCCACCGCGCACGCGCGGACCGTCGACCGGCACCAGCAGCAGTTTTAGCGAATCGACCGGGAACCGGCCGTAATAGGTCGCCACGGCCTTGGCGGATGTTCTGACCCATTCCAGGATTTTGCCTTTGGGCAAGGCGATATCGCCGGGCGCGAACGCCGCATGGATCACGCCGCCGGGAACATCGAGGTCAGTCTTGGCAAGTTTGTCGAATGCGTCATAGGGCATGCGATTGCCGCGCGCGAATTCCGACTGCGCTTCCGCTCGCGAGCCGAGTGCCGCGAGCAACGCCAAGATAGCGGCCGAGACGATTGCACGAAATCCGCCGACTGTTTTCATGTCGATGCGCTTCGATGTCCGGTCTCGCCCGATTTGTCCTTCGCAGCAAGAAACGCGGTTGCCCGTTCGGCCAGATCCTCGACCATGGCGGCGAGCAGCACCTCGCCTTTGGCCCGTGTCGCCAAGGTCGGATCGCCGTAGCAGCCGGAGCGGCTATAGTTCGGTGAGGTCTTATCGGTCGGCGTCAGGCGTCCCGGCGTCTCGTGTTTCACGGCGGGGCTGGCCTCGGCGCGGGGCATGTCCACCAGATCGGGCGCGAGCGCAAGCATCACCGAGGTCTCGAGTTCGTCGGCGTGGCCGCCATGGCTCTGCTCGGCAAGTTTTTCGGCGGCGCTGATATAGCGCGGTCCGTCGTGAGCCTTCAGATGCAGCGCGGCGCGGCTTTTGAGACGCGCCAGCGCGCGATCGACCGGAGCAAGCGTGCTGATACCGGTATCGAGCACGAACAACGCTGGGCAGCCGAAGCCCAATATATCCGTGGCGATCTCGGCAATAATGGCCTCGAATACCGGCGCGGACAATCCGCTGCTGCCGGCATATTCGATAAAGGCCGGATAGTATCCGTAAGTCACGGTCGGCCAGATCAGCGCGTCGATGCGATCAGCCATCCGCGCCGCGAGCCACTCGGCCTGGATGCGGTCGGTATTCATAGGCAGATGAAAGCCGTGCTCTTTCGCCGCCGCGCCGATCGGCAAGATAGCGGCGGCGCCGCGATCGATGCGGCGGGCGACCTCATCCCAGGTCAAGCGCTCTATACAATTGCGGCAGCTCACCGTATCCATCGATCCGGCCCTTTAGTCGCCGCCGGAAACGCCCGTCAACAGTCCGGCCGTGATCCAGCCGTGCAGATAGCTCGCGCCGCGCGCCGCCGCGCCATCGGGATCGTCGTAAGTCGCCAGCATCGAACAGAGCACGCCGAACGGAATTGCGATTCCCGCCTCGTCCCACATCATCGCCTCTTCAGTCGCCAATTCGCGGAACATCGGCGTCACGTCCTGACGCCAGATCAAGAGCCGGCACGGCTGTTCCAGCGCGGCCGCATCCGGCGGGGGCTCTTCGTTCTTGAGCGCCAGCCAGATCGCAGACGCATTGGTTGACAGATCGAGCCGCAAAGCGCTGGGGTGGGGCTGGAAGGTGAGACCGGCCCACGCCTCCGGTGCAAAGGCGGTCATATCGGCAAGGCCAATGACGGCCGCGTCCTCGCGATCGAACGCGTCGTTCAGCGCCTTTTCAAGCGCGGCGAGATCGGAAAGCAAGGGATGGTCGCGGTAGGGTTCAGTCGTTTTCAGGAAATCCGGAAGACTTCTTGAAAACCAGCGCAGGTTCGGATGCTCTGATGGATGGGCGGCAACATAAGCATGCCCCATCGCGTCGAACATTTCGTCGCCGAGATAGAGGTGCAGCATTTCGTGTTCGTTGCGCATGGCCTCAACCAGCCGCGAGCCGTAGGCATGCCGGTAGACACCATACAAAATCTCGCGTTTTTCCCGGGGGCTGTCGAGAATTTCGGTCAGCACGGCGTCGTCGCCGGTCAGAATGCCGCGCTGAAAGGCGCTCTGCTGCCGGGCGAAGTCGCTCATCCGGCTTGCCGGATCAGGGGTGGCACGACCTTTTCCGCGATTTCCCGGGTCCGATTGACTTCGATGATCAACTCATCGAGCGGGGGAATGTTGTCGTCGCGCTCGATCATGGTAGAGACGCGACCAAAACGCTTCAAGGCGGCAACGTAGAGGTCCCAGACGTCTTCGCAAACCGGATGATCGTGGGTGTCGATGATGTGGGTGCCCATATGGCTGTGGCCGGCCATGTGGAACTGGACCACCCGGTCCGCCGGAATACCTTGAAGAAACGCGTGCGGATCGTAGCCGTGATTGAAAGCGCTGACATAGACGTTGTTGACGTCGAACAACAACCAGCATCCGGAACGGCGCGAGAGTTCGCCCAAAAACTCCCATTCCGTCATTTCGGAATTGTTGAACTGCACATAGGTCGAGACATTCTCCAGCACGATGGCCCGGCCGAGATAGTCCTGAACCAGTTCGACGCGGCTGACGACATGGTCAAGCGCTTCGTTTGTGTAGGGGATCGGTAACAGGTCGTGCAGGTTCTTGCCGTGCACCCCGGTCCAGCACAGATGATCCGATATCCATTTCGGCTCGACGCGCCGCGCGAGGTCACGCAGCTCCCGCAGATATTCGAAATTGGGCGGCGCCGTCGATGCGATCGATAACGACACGCCGTGCATCACCACGGGGTAACGCTCGCGAATTCGATCGAGCATGCGGAGCGGCTGGCCACCCGGCAGCATGTAGTTCTCGCTGATGACCTCGAACCAGTCGATCGGCGGATTGCCGTTTAGAATTTCTTCGTAATGCTGGGTGCGCAGGCCAAGGCCAAATCCAAGGAACGGCGGTTTGGCCAAATCTACCCGACGATCCGCAGGCGATTGTAAGGGCTGTTGCGGCAGTTTATTTGCAACGTTCATGCTGCCTCCGCACTTGGCCGGCCTGCAATGCCGGCTGCAACGCTCGCAGCGACCGGCAGCCGCATGGCGAGAGCGATCTTATCACGAAAGGCGGGCCCGGCATACGCCGGGCCCTTATAGCATCTCGGGTCCGATGCAATCAGGCCGGCTTGAACTTACCCTTGGCCGCGACGCACTGTTCCTTGCTCATCGAGGCAAGGCCCTGGCCCTTGCATGCGTTCGCGCCCGGGCCGGGCGACTTGCCGCCCTTGCAGGCGCTCTGGCCCTTACAGGCGTTCGCACCAATGCATTGGCCGTCGGCGGCCTGCGCAACGGTCGACATGGTCATGCCAGCCAGGAACAGGGTGGCAGCAGCTGCGGCGATGGCGGCGCCGGACTTGGAAGTAACGTTCATGACGATCTCCTCGATGTTTATTTGACGACAACGCCGTGGGCATCCCGTGATGCTTCGATCACAGAACAGCACAACGAACGGAAATATCGGATGCCCGTCAGATCGTGGTGGCTTCGCGGAGGTTCGCAAGCGCCCGCGATTTGATATTCATCCGTTGCTAACTACGGGGCATCAGGCGATTTGGTTACGGCAGTTTCAAAAGAAAATTTTCTTTTTTTGGGTTTGGACATCCCGTCCATGTCTAACCCCTGCCCTGGAAGAGTATTTCATTGCGCGCCGGCGATCGCGTCGGGCAAACGTCGTTCGCTAAGAAAGCGTGACACTTCAAACGATTAGACCCATGGGCCGGCCGATATCGTTGCGTTGCACAATCGGGGTTGTCTTGGGCTCCTCCTATCAGTCGAGCGAGGCGCGCGACGGTTTCAACTTCGCCATCTGCTTCACCGTTGCCTGCAGCTCTTCCGCGCTAAACGACGGAAACGAGCAGATGCGGTTACTGCAGGCGAACGCGGCGGGCTCGCCGAGGTCGGGATATTCGACATCCGGATTGGGCAACTTCCTCTCGCGCAGGTCCAGCCATTCCAGCCGTTTGTAGCGCGCCGGCAGGGCTCGCGCGAAGGCATGCAGGCGTTGCGCGCGCGGGTCGTCCTTGTGCCCGACGATCGTCATGTGGGTGGGCTCGACCGCGAGTTCCTCATCGGCGAGAAGCACGCCGGGCAACGGACGCGGCAGCTCGACTGAGGCGCTCGCCAGATAGCGCATCGCCTGCGATGCCTGCTCGCGATAGACGTCGCTGCCGAAATAGCGACTGAGAAGATTCATGAAGCGGGCGAGAAGGATCTGGTCGTCGATCAGCTTCGCCGGCTTTGCGAATACGCCAATTTTTGCTTCGGACGTCTTCGAGGTCAGAAAGCCCCCGGCCTCATCCCTGAATGAAGTGATAAAATCTCCAGCTCTGGCAGCGGCGTTGAGCCAATCCCGCTTGCCGGTCGAGGCATAGAGATCGAGAAACGCCTGCCCCATCGCCAGCGTGTCACCGAGGAAAGGGCCGCCGCGATCCTTGTCGCCGTGGCGAAATCCACCCCCGGTCTGTGTGCGATTGTCGATCACCCATTTTGCGGCCCGCTCCGCCATCGCCAATATCAGGGGATCGTTGGTGACGTCGTAGAAGGCGACCAAACCGCTGATTGCCCAGCCGTTCTCGCGCGCATAAAGATTGCTGTCGATGCGCGGCATGCCAAGCTTGCGCCGCCCGGCATTGTCCAGCGCATAGAACTTGTGCCCATCGGTTTCGCGATCGAGATCGGCATCCTGGCTGACATAGAATGCGCCCGCCGGGGCCAACAGAAAGTCGGCGAGATAGCGCTCGATGTTGCGCGCCGCCGCGAGATATTTGGGGTCCTTCCACAGCGCATAGGCTTGGCTGTATTGGCGCAGATATTGCGCCTGGAACGACATGATCTTTTCGAAATGCGGATGGGTCCACGATCCGGCCTCAGAATACTGGAACACGCCGCCCCAGACCGGATCGATCAGCGCGAGCGCCGCATCGAGGGTTTGTCGCGCACGTTTGGCGGCGGCGGCGTCGCCGGCTTCCGCGCGGGACATCGCGTAGTCCATGCTGTCGGCATCGATATATTTCTGGCTGTCGCCCCAGCCGCCGATCTTGTCTTCATAGGATTGGTCGTAACTCTTGATGAGCCCTGTGCGCTGCTCTCGGGTCAAGAGCGCCGCGGCTGATGGTTTGATGTCGAAGGCTTCCCCGACCGACGGCCCCGGCGACGGATCGTCGATCACCGCCTTGAGCAAGGCCTGCATCCGCTCAGGCTCGATATATCCCCTGATCTTGGCGATCTCGGTGCCGTCAGGGCCGAACACGATGGTGGCCGGCCAGCCCCAATCCCCGTAGCGGCTCGACAGGTCCGGATTGGCGTCCTGATCGACGCGGACCGGCAGATATTTCGATGTGAGAAGCTCGATAACCTCGGGGTCCGCATAGGTCGTCTTTTCCATGACGTGGCACCAATGGCACCACACCGCCTCGAGATCGAGGATCACGAAACGCCTCTGATCCACGGCGCGCGAGAACAGGTCGTCGCTCCATTGGTTCCATTTGACCGGCTCAGTCGCAAACGACGATGACGCGGTGACGCTGGCAAACGCGAAAGCGAGAATGCGGACGAGCTTCATGATCTCTCCCGGGTCACAGCTGTTTTGACAGCTACGTCGGTGCGAAAATCCGGGCTCAACATTTTCGCATCTCACGCGAACGTGAGTGGGCGCGTCAGGTCGATTCCTTGGGATGGCCGGCGGCATTCACGAGCAGCCGATCCAGCGACGCGGCGCCGGGCCCTGCGATCGCGAGCCAGAGAAACGCCGCAAAATAGGTCGCTTCCTCGAAACCGAGCAGCGTTTCCAGCGAATCGACGTCGCCCCATTTCGCCGACTTGATGGCGACGACCATCACCACCGCCAGCATCGCCGCCGGAATCCGGGTGAACAGGCCGAGAATGAGCATGGCGCCACCGAAGCACTCCACACCGGCGACGAACGGCGTCAGGATGTATGGAAACGGAATCCCCCATTCGATGAAGTTCGGGATCACCTGGGAAAGGTTAGTGAGCTTGCCCCATCCAGACAGC
Source organism: Bradyrhizobium sp. (assembly GCA_036513695.1). GTDB lineage: Bacteria > Pseudomonadota > Alphaproteobacteria > Rhizobiales > Xanthobacteraceae > Bradyrhizobium. The sequence continues at coordinate 6,651 of DATBYN010000528.1, forward strand.
ATGAAGACGTAGCCGACGATCAGCCGCATGATCAGCGGGCCCGCCCAAGCGAAATACGACGCAATGCGTGCCGGCAGCAGAATGAGCAAATTGACAATGAAATTCATGGCACCCCCGTTCAGGTTTGGACTTATGATCCGGAGTTTCGCCGCAAACAGTCTCCTTGTTACAAGGCCTAGCCAATATTCTGCAGGCTCGGAAACATCTCCAACAGCCACACGCCGACCTCGGACACCGTGCCGGTCAAAAACCCGATCCCCGTAATGATCATCAACACGCCCATCGCCCGCTCGACGGTGGCGAGGTGGCGTTTCATGCGCGAAAACAGCGTGGAAAATTGTTCGACCATGAAGGCAGCGATCAGGAAGGGAATGCCGAGCCCGGCGGAATAGACCGCGAGCAGGCCGGCGCCTTTTGTCACCGTGGCTTCGGCGGCGGCGACCGAGAGGATGGCGGCGAGGATCGGGCCGATGCAGGGGGTCCAGCCGAACGCGAACGCCAGTCCCATCACATAGGCGCCC
>DATBYN010000529.1:0-2655 GCA_036513695.1 Bradyrhizobium sp.
CACCTTCGAGGTGACGCCGGAGGAAGCCGGCCTTGCGCGCGTCGGTGGCGATGCGCTGAACGGCGGCGACGCCGATGCCAATGCGGTCGCGCTGCAAAGCGTGCTCGATGGCAGACCGAGCCCGTTTCGCGACGTTGCGCTCTTGAACGCCGCGGCGGCGCTGATCGTAGCCGGCCGCGTGAAAACTTTGAAAGAGGGTGTGGCGATGGGCTCCAATTCGCTCGATACAGGTGCTGCCGCCGCGCGGCTGAAGCAGCTGATCGCCGTCTCCAATAGCTGACCCGAGGGACGCTTTGCGATGTCCGACATCCTGACCAAGATCGAGGCTTACAAGCGCGAGGAGATCGCCGCGGCGAAACGCACGCATCCGCTGGCAAGCGTCGAAGCGCGGGCGAAGGCGGCGCCCGCGCCGCGCGGCTTTGTCCGGGCTATCCGTGAGAAGCTCGGCCGCGGCGAATATGCGCTGATCGCCGAAGTGAAGAAAGCCTCGCCCTCCAAGGGCCTCATTCGCGCCGACTTCGATCCGCCGGCGCTTGCCAAGGCCTACGAGTCCGGCGGTGCGGCCTGTCTGTCGGTGCTGACCGATACACCGTCGTTTCAGGGCCATCTCGATTTCATGGTGGCGGCCCGCGCGGCGACAAAATTGCCGGTGCTGCGCAAGGATTTTATCTACGACACCTATCAGGTGGTCGAGGCCCGCGCTTACGGCGCCGATTGCATCCTGATCATCATGGCGGCGCTCGACGATGGCGCGGCACGCGATATCGAGGACACCGCGATCGCGCACGGCATGGACGTGCTGATCGAGATCCACGAACGCAGTGAGCTCGACCGCGCCCTAAACCTCCGCTCGCCGATGATTGGCGTCAACAACCGCAACTTACGGACTTTTGAGACCACGCTTGCGACCAGCGAGGCCCTGGCGCCGCTGATCCCGGGGGATCGTCTGATGGTCGGCGAAAGCGGCATCTTTGCGCCTGCCGACCTCGCGCGGCTGGCGCGCGTGGGCATGTCGACGTTCCTGGTCGGCGAAAGCCTGATGCGGCAGGCCGACGTGACGGCGGCGACCCGGGCGCTATTGGCGCGTGGCGATGCACCACGGGCGACGGGCACGCGCTGACGGATGGCGCGCAAATCCTCGCAAGGCTCCGCCCTCACCCACATCGACAGCAAAGGCGAAGCGCGGATGGTCGATGTGTCCGCAAAGCCCGCCACTGAACGCATGGCGGTCGCGGAGGGCCGCGTCGTCATGAGCAAGGCGACGCTCGAGCTGATCGTGTCGGGCGACGCCAAGAAGGGCGATGTGCTCGGCACCGCGCGGCTCGCCGGCATCATGGCGGCGAAGCGCACCTCCGATCTGATACCACTGTGCCATCCGCTGGCTCTATCAAAGGTCACGCTGGAAATCACGCCCGACAAGAAACTACCCGGCTGCGTCGTCCGCGCCAGCGTAAAAGTCACCGGACCGACCGGCGTCGAAATGGAGGCGCTGACCGCGGTCGCGGTCGCGTGCCTGACGATCTATGACATGATCAAGGCGGTGGAGCGCGGCGTCCGCATCGAGGGCATTCATCTGATCGAAAAAAAGGGCGGCAAGTCTGGGCACTATAAGTCCGGGCACTATCGCGCCTGAGGACTAGCATACGTCACGCGTATGCAGTAGCGACAGCGATCGATGAATTCAGCCGGCGGCGCGATGGCGCTCGCGATAGGCCCGGGTCTTGATCCGATTGCCGCACAGCGTGGACATGCACCACCGCCGCGTCGCCGGCTTCGAGCGATCGAAGAACACGCGGCGGCATTCTTGCGCCGCGCACACCTTAAGCCGATCCAGCGTTCCCGTGATGGAACCAGTGTAGAGCTCGGCTGAAATGGCCGACAGCCCCGCGAGCGCATCGCTGCGCGCAGGCCTCAGCGCCATGCCGCCCTCGTTTTGCGCTTCGACCGCGAGCGGAAACAGTTTTAGTGCGTCGTTCAGCGATCGAGTGGCGTCCCTGTTCTTGCGTCGTTCAACGGGATCAAATTGCAGGTAGTCGCGCACGGAAGCGCGCAGTTTCAATGCGCTCTCGAACATCCCGGGCGTGATTTTGGCGCCGGTCCACAACAGCCCGCGCTGCGCCATCCAGGCGCCAAGTTGCCGCGGGCCGCCCAGCTCATCGCCCTGCTCATGCTGCACGCCGTGATGGGTGAAATGCCTGACGTCGAGCGAATTGGCAAAATCATAGAGATTTGCCAGCTCATCCGGAACTTTGAACTTTTTCGAGTCCTTCGACATTGCAACACCAGTAAAGCAGATTTACCAGTTGACAGCAACAGACACGTGTATAATCGTAATACTGGTGTTGAACTATGTTGAATGCGCAATTGATCCGCCCCCGGATTGCAAATGCCGTATCGATGACGGAGGTGGAGAATGGATACCGAAGTCGACGATCTGCATTATCTTGAGCTCGTGGAGCTCGCGGCACTTATCAAGGTGCGTAAAATTTCTCCGCTGGAAGTCATCCGCGCGCAACTTGACCGCATCGCCGCTTTGGACGGCGAACTCGGCAGCTACGTCCACGTGATGGCCGATGCCGCGATGGCGCAAGCCAAAACCGCGCAAGCCGAAATCGCGGCAGGCAAGTATCGTGGGCCGCTGCATGGTGTTCCGAT
>DATBYN010000530.1:0-8735 GCA_036513695.1 Bradyrhizobium sp.
GTCTGGGGCAGTCTGATGACGGGCCTGTTGCTTGGCGTCGCCGAGCGGCCGAGCCCACGCGAAATCGCGCGCCGCGCCGCTGAGGCTGCCGCGGCCTTCCTGCAGCTTTATCCGCAACCGGATGGCGATCTTGCGGATAGCGCCGGCTAATGGCCGATCGCGCCGGCGACCTGAGTGGCCATGTACGCGGCAACCATGTGGTATCCTTCCGGCGTCAAATGCTGGCCGTCCGGCTGATGCGGCAGCCCCTTCAGCATATTATTGGGAAATAGGATCACCGGGATGCCTCGGGCGCTGAGGCGGCTCTGCCGGGCCGGCTTCACCATTTGCGTGAACAGGTATCATGAACCGGCGCCGGACTCAAAAGTTAACTGGGCTCAATATCTAAGCGCGGCGGCAGGGTATCTGTCGGCGGTACCGAAGTCTCGCGGTGCGCGCGCCCCGCCTTGGCTATCCGATCGACATCACCGCACGCATCTGCGCCGCGCCGGCCGCGATCACCATCAGCGCGCCGGCGATCGCGAGGTCTTTTACGAACAGCGTCCGTTCCGCCTTGTCGGCGAGATCGAGATGAAACGCAAAGGCGGTCGCGACGCAAAACAGCGCCAGCGCGCCCGCTGACCAGGAAAGCTGCCAGCCGATCAGGAGCGCTGTGCCCGCGCCCAGTTCCAGCACGATGACCAGCGGCAGCAATACGCCGGGAATATGGTGAGCGGCCATGTGATCGAGAAACGGCTGGGGGCCCGCGATCTTCGCAGCACCGGCGAGAATGAACAACAGCGCCAGCAGGGTGCGGCCGACAATCGTGATGAGCGTGATGGGCATGGCGTGCTCCTTGATCATTCATCGGATGTGTTGGCTTGACGTCTCTGGTGCGGCTTTTTTGAGCTGAACCGCAGGAATCGCCGCGCGCTGGGCACACTGGTGACCAAATTGTTCGAACTGTTCGGCAAGAAGCCGCCCGCCGATCCCGTGGAGATCGCCACCGGCTTTAACGCGCTGGGTCGCGGCATGGCGCTGCTGTCGAAAGACGGCGAGACCAGCCGCAGCGGCCGGATCATGGTCACCTTTCTCAAAGCCCTGATCGCATCGGCGCCGGCCGACACAAGCAAGAAGCAATAGCTGTCGCGAAATGAGGCAACCGCCGTCAGAACCGGCCTCGTTAACTCTGATTGAGCGATGGCCCGTAAGGAAGGATTAAAAGTTTGTTATTAGCTTGCCGCCGAGCTTTGCCAAGTTGCGCCGCCTTAGCATCTTGAGCCGATTTTTCAGCTTAGCCGTCGGGGGTTCACATGATGTCTCACACGCTCATCGAAACTGCCAACCTGGCCGTCAATCTGACGCCGCGGCCGATCGAGCCGTCCTGGATCATCGAGGGCAATCCGGTGGCGCGATCGTGTGTGCTGTCGGAAAGCGCCGACGGGTTTGCATCGACCATCGTTTGGGAGTGCAGCGAGGGCAAGTTCGACTGGTACTATGATTTCGACGAGACCATCCTGATCCTCGAAGGCGCCATCGTGCTCGAAAGCGATACGATGGGTCCCACCCGCTACGGCCCCGGCGACGTCATCTTCTTCAGGAACGGCGCGCATGCCAAGTGGCATGTCGAGGGACGCGTCAAAAAGCTCGCCTTCTGCCGCAAGACCCAGCCCGTGCTGCTCGGCTTCGCGCTGCGGGCCTTTTCCAAGATCAAGCGGACCCTGCTGCCATCCGGCAAACGCCAGCCCGCGGGCCTGGCGGGTTCTGCATGAGCGGGATCAGCCCAGCAGGCAAGCTTATTCGGCCCTGATGCCAGCCGCCTTGATGATCGGCCACCACTTCGCGATCTCGGCCTTTTGCAGCGCCGCGAGTGCCTCCGGTGTCTGTTCGTCGTGCGGCACGATCTGCTGCCCGGCCTCGGCGGCGCGGCGGCGCACTTCCGGTTCAGCCAACGCGCTGATCGCGGCGGCATTGAGCCTGACGATGATTTCTTTTGATGTGCCTTTGGGCGCAAACAGCGCATTCCAGACGGAGCAATAAAACCCCGGTAATCCGGCCTCGTCGACCGTCGGAATCTCCGGTGCCGCGACGAGGCGGCTGTTGCCTGTCACCGCATAAGCCTTGATGTTGCCGCTGCGAACCTGCGGCAAGGACGTCGTCTGGTCGGCGAATATCAGGTCGATCCGTCCGGCCATCAGATCCTGCATCGCTGGCGCGCCGCCGCGGTAGGGCACGAAGCGAAAACGCGTGCCGGTGATTTTTTGGAACAAGACTCCCATGACATGCTGTGGGCTTCCCACGCCGGAGGTCCCCGCCGCCGCCATATCCGGATTGGCCTTCAACCAGCCGATCAGGCCGGTGAGGTCAATGGCCGGCAACGTTTTTTTGGCGACGATGATCTGCGCATTTCGGGTCGTCAGCAGGATGGGTTCGAAATCATTCAAGACGTCGTATGGCAGGTCGTAGACCGCGCCATTCACCACATGCGTGCCCCAGAACCCCGCAACCAGCGTATAGCCATCCGCCGGCGCGCGAGCGACCCGGCCGACGCCGATATTGCCGGCCGCGCCAGTCACGTTTTCAACGACGACGGGTTGACCGAGCGGCCCATGCATCCCTTCGGCCATGATGCGCGCGAGCGTGTCGATCGGCCCGCCAGCCGCGAAGGGAACGACGATCGTGATAGGCCGCACAGGAAAACTTTGCGCATTTGCAATCCCTGAGAAGGCCGGCAGGGCGGCAGCACCGCATGCGAGCTGCAGAAATCGACGGCGCGGAAGTTTCATGGCGAACCTCCTGTTACGACGAAATCACGGTGGCGCCGACAGCCTGCTGACGCCGAGCCGCACAACGGTCGTGCTACTCAGCCGCCTGACGCGGCACCTGCGGCCGCACCGAGGCGGCGAGCGCCTTGGCATAGATCTCCTGCCATGGGCTGTTGTCTTCGCTGGTGAAATAGCCGCTGCGCGCACCCCGAAATACATCCACGTCCTCGACGCCGGGCGGTAAGGCGCCTCTATCGCGCAACGCGCGCGCCGCGAGCAGCAGGCGACGGCGCGTGCGCGTCACCATCTGGTCCGACGGCCCAAGATGTTCGAAATCGTGATCGGTGACCCCGCCCATGCTTTCGGTGACTGCCTGGTCCTGCAGATGAATATTGTCTATCCCGCTGTAGATCGCGTTCGTGCGCTGGGCCTCGCGGTCGATGCGCCAGTCGTTGCTTTCGTTCGCCGCTACCCGCCGGCGGCCGAGCCAGTCGCTGGTGTCAGGCAGGAAGTCGAGGTCGGGCCGCGCGCCGCCGAGCGGTTTGAGACCCTTGAACAGCGGGCGCGGCTGTGCCGGTAACGCCGAGCCGCGCTTCCACCACAAATAGTAAAACATCGTGTGGTGATCATCGAGCGGCACCCAGGCGCGCGCATGGACCAGCCTTGCGAATTCGCCTTGCGGCTGCTGAGTCCAGAATGGAAACAGAAAATTGGCGAAGCGCCAGTAAGTGCGGCCCGGCCCGGCAGGACGGTAAGCTGCGTACTGTGTTCCCCATGGGCTGTCGGCGACGTGGTACTCCGGAGCGCGGCTGGTAATCGTATGGCGGATCGGGTGATCCTCAGGCAGGTCGTCAGGATTGATATGGCCGGCATGCAGGAAGCCGAAATGCGAGGTGTCGATGTCACCCTCGAGCGCCTGCAGATAGTTGCAGTCGCGCTGGATACAGGTGGCGCCGATCTCGTCGTCGGGCACCAGCAGCGTCTCCAGCGCCGGCATCGGCGGCGTCTCGGCGCGCGCGCCCATATGGACCCACACGAGCCCCGCGCGTTCGACCGCCTTGTAGGCCTTCGCCTTCACCTTCTGCTTGAAATCCTGCGACGGCGGCACGCTCGGCATATCGACGCAATTGCCCTCGGTGTCGAACTTCCAGCCGTGATAGACGCAGCGCAGCCCGTGCTCCTCGTTGCGTCCGAGGAACAGCGAGGCGCAGCGGTGGGGGCAGCGATGATCCATCACGCCGACCCGGCCGGCGCTGTCGCGGAACGCGATCAGTTTCTCTCCGAGTAGCATCAGGCGGAGCGGCGCGCCGTCGCGCGCGAGCTCCGAGGACAAGCAGGACGGAATCCAATATTGCCGCATCAATTCGCCCATCGTGGTCGCAGGACCAACCCGGGTCAGCTCGGTGCCTTCGACTGCTGTGGTCATCGCGTCCTCCTTGCGCGCGCTGGAGCATCTCACGCGTTCCGGGATGTCTCCACGGTTGATGTCATTGCGCCTCGCTTTCTGCGAGCCGCACCTGGCCTTGCATAGGATTCATTGGCCTTGATGATCTGGATGAGCTGATCGAGAAAGCGCTCGCGCTCGTCAGGCACCAATGGCGCGAGGATCCTGCGCTGTCCGGCGCGCATCGCAGGCCGCAGACGCTCGTGCAATTCGTTTCCAAGAGGTGTCAGCCGCAACAAGCGGGCACGCCGGTCGGCGCCGTTGACCCGGCGATCGATCAGACCGCGCTTGACGAGTTGCTCGACGAGAACGCTCGCGGTGTTGCGATCGACCCCGAGGCGGGCGGCCAGGCTGTTCTGATCGACGTTCGATTCGTCGTTGAGATTGGCAAGAACGGCAAACTGCAGCGGCGTCAGGTCGTCGCCTTCCAGAGTTTCCGCGGCCACGGCCAGGCAAATCTGGACGAAGCGGCGGGCGAGCGCGATCGGAACGCGCCGGATCGGCACGCCTCCGCTCCAGGTGACAACCTGGACCGGACGGTCCTCGGAAGCGGGGTCGCGACGTCGCGCCATTACTCACTCTTATGATAGTCCTGATAATGATCATCATAATTATGAGCATATAAGCTGTCAAGCGGCCGTGAGCAAACGCGGCGCCAAATATTCAGCCAAGTTTCAGTCGGTAAAAATCCATCGCCGTCTTGGAGAACAGCGCGGTCTTCTCCGCTTCGCTATATTGCGCGGCGATGCGCTTGAAGGCGTTGAAGATCACCTGATAGCTGCACTGGCCTTTGTCAGGCGGAAAATTGCTCTCAAACATGCTGCGTTCGGGGCCGAATGCTTCGATGCAGGTTTCGATATAGGGCCGCCACGCTGCCGCGGCCTCCTCTGAGGAGGGCGGCATCGGGCGCTCGTGAAAATCATAACCAAGTAGCCGCATTGCGAGCCCGCCGAGTTTTACAACGACATTGGGGCATTTCGCGATCTCCTGGATCGACGCCCTCCAATTGGCAAAAATCTCCTCGCGGCGGTTGGCGTAGCTGCCGATGCCGGCCGGGCCGCCACAATGATCGAGCACGATCTTGGTATCCGGAAACGCGCGGGCGAGATCGGCGAGTTCACCGATCTGCGGATGAAACAGCCACGCATCGAAACTCAGGCCCAGCGGCGCTAGACAAGCAAATCCCTTACGGAAGGTCGGATCGAGCAACAGGCCCTTTGGCCGCTTGGCATACATGCCGGCGACCTCGAGGTCCGCATCCCAGGCGGAAGAATGCCGGATGCCGCGGAAGCGGCCGTTGCCGGCGGTGATCTCGGCCTCCAGTACGGGACGCGCGTCGTCACCCAGCAACAGATTGACGTGGCTGACAATGCCGGCGCAGATCGCGGCCGGCCCGTAGCCGCCGCTCGCGCTCATCGCGGCGACGCCGTTGGCGAACTCGACTTCGCCCACGGGGCGGAACGCTTCCGGTCCGTGTGCGCGATACATCGAGCGGCAATCGACGTAGACGGTTGCGATCACATTGTGGCCGGAGGCGATGTCGGCGGCCATCTCCTCGATCATGTAGCGCTGGCCGCCGCGATCCCACAAATGGTGGTGCGGGTCGACGATCGGGCGCGCCGGATCGATGACGTCTTCTTTATGCAAGGCGAGCCAGTCTTCGCGTGGATCGGCATAGAGTCCGCTCTTCGAGGCGGGTGCAGTACTGGCCATCGGTGTTCGCTCCCTGATTTTTGAAAAGATTGTCGCGCGACAGTCGATATTATCGACATCGGAGCGATCGGGCCAGCACGTGAGGCTCAAACCGACATGACGGGCCGCCGCATCAGCGGCGCTTTAGCGGCAAAGATCACCGGGAGAATGAAACATGCGAAAATTGAGACGCGCCTATTGGGTCGGGGCAATGCTGACAATTTCAGGAGTTCTCGCGCTTGCAGCATCGGTGTGCGTGCTGGCGCAACAAGCGAATAAGCCGGCCTTTGTTATTGTCGAGCGTTTGAGCACGACCGGACCGGAGTCGATCCAGGAACAATATGGCAAGGTTTCGCGCGAAATTGTCGCCAAGTTCGGGGGGCGCTACCTTGCGCGAAGCCAGCACAACGAATTGCTCGAAGGCGACAGCAGCACGCCTTGCTGCATCGCCATTTTGTCGTTCCCGAGTGTGGAGGCAGCGAAGAGCTGGTTCGATTCACCGGAAAATCAGGATGCCGCAAAGATCCGGCGCAGCGGCGCAACTTTCCGGATCATTTCGGTGGAAGGGCTGTCTTGATCCGGACTGAGCTTCACGGACCGGCGGTCGCCTCAAACTCCTTTGAGAATAATGACGGTCGGCGTGCCCGGCAGCGTCTCCCGTGAAATGTTCAGCGTTCGCTCGTTCCGCACGTCGATTTCGAATTGCTGGCCGATCTTTTGCATGAATTCCTCGAGCGGCGTTGCAAAACGATGCATCGGCAGCACGACGGAGGCGCGTAAGCGCCGCGTGATATCGGAAATGCCGTCGAGCGACATGGTGTAGGTGCCATCGATCGGCACCATCACGATGTCGAGCCGGCCGATCGCCGCGAAATGGCTGTCGTCGAGCTTGTGATGCAGGTGCCCGAGATGGCCGATGCAGAGGCCGGCGACCTCGAAGATGAAGATCGAATTGCCGTCCTTGATCATCTCGGCGCTGGAATCGTCGCCGTAATAGCGTCGGATGTCGGTCGTGACATTGCGGATGGTGACATCGCCGACGCGCAGCGCGATTTTCGCGGGTTGTCCGTCATCGCCCCAGCCATGCAGCACATGTGGGATACGCTGATCCGGAAACAGCGTGTAATGCGTCGAGTGCGCGCGATTCATGGTGACGATGTCGGGCAGGCGTCCCGTGGTGTAGGCGCCGCTAAAGTCGGTCGCTATGCGAACGCCGCCGGGCGTGTCGATGTAGTAGGTCGAATGGCCGACATAGGTGATCGCGACTTCGTCGGCCTTGGCCGCAGCCTCGCGAAGACCGACCGGCGTGGCGCGCGGCGGCGCGTTCGCCATCGCCAGACATTCGCTGCCGCGCGGGGCATCCTCGGCGGCAGCCGGCAAGATCAGCTGCAACAGCAAGGCGAGGACAGCGGAAAAGCATCGCAACATGGCAGGGCTCGGGCGTCGATAACGCCTGCACTCTAGCGCGCAATGCTGTTTGCGTCATGACGGCCTTAGAGCACTCAGAGCTGCCATGCTGCTCCGCTATCGACGAGCGGGTTCTCCAGCCGCGCCGTCAGTCGTGCTCGTAGCCATAGACCTCCGGCAGGATGAAGATCGCCGCCAGCAGCCCGATCAGCGGGAAGATCGCGACGAACAGCGTGGCGTTGGCCTGGCCGATCGCCGCGAACAGCGACGGGAACAGGAAGATCGCCAGGAACGACGGCAATTTGACAAACATATAGGCAAAACCGCTCGCGGTGCCGCGGTACTGGGGTTTCGCCACCATGGTCGGGATGGTCATGCAGTTCGAGGCACTCCAATAATGGCCCCACAGCATGCCGGCCGCGGCGAACGGCAGCACGTATTTGTGATCCGTGTAGAGCGCGGCGGCCGCGACCAGAAGCGAAACCAGCACGATCGAAAATCCGGCGATGCCGATGCCGCGATGTCCGATCTTCGGCGTCAACAGCGGCCCGACCCAGCCCGAGACCGCGGCGAAGGAGAACAGCGCCATGGTGACGAGGTTGTTGCCGAGGATCGAGGACACGCCGACCATCGCGAACAGTACCGGCAAATAGAAAGCGAAAGTCGAAAACTCGCTCGCCTGCGCGAAGCAGGCGATCCAGCCATAGAGCGTGGCGCGCCAGCGGATCGGATCCTTGCGCAGATCGGCGAGGAAGGCCGACGGCCGCGGCTTCGGCGGCACGACGTCCTGGTTCGGCAGCATGTCGAGATTGTCGTTGTACATCTGCTGTGCGACCTGCTTGGCTTCGCGAAAACGGCCCTGCTGCACCAGCCACACCGCCGTTTCCGGCACGTCGTGACGCATGATGAGGATGATCAGCGCCGGTAGCGCGCCGAGGCCGAGCACCACCCGCCACACGGTCTCGTGGTCGATGTTGAGAACGAGAAAGACCGCGATCACCGCCAGCGTCAGCACTTCGCCAACGGCAAACATGAACTGCCAGCGGTTACCCATCACCTCACGCTCGCCCTTGGCCATGGATTCCATGATGTAGGTGTAGCCCGTCGAGATATCGCTTCCGAGCGGCACGCCCAGAAGAAAGCGAATGACGATGAGCCAGGTGATGTTGGGCACGAAAGCCTGCGCCAGCGCCAGCACGATGAACAGCATCATGGTGGCGAGGAACATTATGCGCCGGCCGATCTTGTCGGACAGCCAGCCGCCGATCAGGGCGCCAATGAGCGCGCCGCCCTGCGTGCCGGCCGCCGCGAGACCCAGGAGGAACGGGTCGGGGTGGAACTGATCGCGGATGAAGATCAGGACGAACGCGATCGAGTAGAGATCCCAGGCTTCGACCAGGATCGAGGCCATCATCAGCCATCCGACCTTGTTGCCCTTGGGGCTATAT
>DATBYN010000531.1:0-3845 GCA_036513695.1 Bradyrhizobium sp.
CATTGTTGAAGCGCCATAAAAATCCCGGCACAACCCGATCCCACAGGCTGTCATTCCCCGCAAAAATCCCTAAGTTTCGGCCATGCCGAAAACCTCCCCCGAAGCCGCCGCAAAACCCGTTGCCGTCAAAGCCCCCGCGAGAGGCGATCATGTTTTTCTGGTCGACGGTTCCTCCTATATTTTCCGCGCCTATCACGCGCTGCCGCCGCTCAACCGCAAGTCCGACGGCCTGCAGGTCAATGCCGTGCTCGGCTTCTGCAACATGCTGTGGAAGCTTTTGCGCGACATGCCGCCGGACAACCGGCCGACCCATCTCGCTATTATATTCGACAAGTCGGAAATCACCTTCCGCAACAAGCTTTACCCTGACTACAAGGCGCACCGGCCGCCGGCGCCGGACGATCTGATCCCGCAATTTGCGCTGATCCGCGAGGCGGTGCGCGCCTTCGACCTGCCTTGCCTGGAGCAGATCGGCTTCGAGGCCGACGATTTGATCGCGACTTATGCGCGCGAGGCTGGCGAGCGCGGCGCCACCACAACCATCGTCTCGTCGGACAAGGACCTGATGCAGCTCGTCACCGACAAGGTGACCATGTTCGACACCATGAAGGACCGCCGTATCGGCATTGCCGAGGTGATCGAAAAATTCGGCGTGCCGCCGGAAAAAGTCGTCGAGGTGCAGGCGCTGGCGGGGGATTCCACCGACAACGTGCCCGGCGTGCCCGGCATCGGCATCAAGACCGCGGCGCAGTTGATCGTCGAATATGGTGATCTCGAAACGCTGCTGTTCCGCGCCGGCGAGATAAAGCAGCCGAAGCGGCGCGAGGCGCTGATCGAGAATGCCGAGAAGGCGCGGATCTCGCGGCAACTGGTGCTGCTCGACGACAAGGTGAAGCTCGAGGTGCCGCTCGATGAACTGGCGGTACACGAGCCTGATGCGCGGAAGTTGATCGCGTTCCTGAAGGCGATGGAGTTTTCCGCGCTGACGCGAAGGGTCGCCGAATATTCGCAAGTTGATCCAGCGGATGTAGAAGCCGATGCGGGGATGAAAAGTGGCGCCGGCGTTTTTGCGCCGCTGCCGCTTGCGGAGAAGGTCGACGAATCCGGCAACGCCCCCACGAGCGGGGCGAGTGGCGATTTGTTCGCCCGGGGAGACACCCCCACTCCACCCTCCCCCGCAAGCGGGAGAGGGAGCCCACCCGGCAAACCTGGAGGGGGTAAGGAAGACAAAGCCGCAAGCCTCAAGGGCACACCCATCTCGCTCGCCACCGCCCGCGCGGAAGCTGCGCGTAAAACGCCGGTCAATCGCAGCAAGTATCAGACCATCCGCAATCTCGAACAGCTCACGGCCTGGATCGCACGCGCGCGCGAGGCCGGTCATTTCGCGATCGAGGCCAAGGCCAATTCGATCGATCCGATGCGGGCCGAGATCTGCGGCATTGCGCTCGCGCTCGCGCCCAACGACGCCTGCTATGTCCCGCTCAGCCACAAACAGTCGGGCGATGGCGCCGGGCTGTTCGCCGCTGGTCTCGCGCCGGATCAGATCAAGACCGAGGACGCGCTTGAGGCGCTGCGGCCGCTATTTGAATCAGCGGGAATCCTCAAGATCGGCTTCAACATCAAATTCAACGCGGTGATGTTCGCGCAGCATGGCATCGTGCTGCGCAACCATGACGACGCGCAGCTGATGTCATATGCGCTCGACGCCGGACGCAATTCACATGGGCTCGACCAGCTGGCGCAAACCTGGCTCGGCCACGCCGTTCTCACCGATAGTGATGTAATCGGTAGCGGCAAGGGCAAGCTCACCTTCGATCAGGTCGCGATCGACAGAGCGACGGCGTATTCGGCCGAGGATGCCGACGTGATCTTACGGCTCTGGCGCATGCTAAAACCGCGGCTGGCTGCCGAACGCATGACCACGGTCTATGAAACGCTGGAGCGGCCGCTGATAAGCGTGCTGGCGCCGATGGAGCGGCGCGGCATTTCGATCGATCGCCAGGTGCTGTCGCGTCTGTCAGGCGAGTTTGCCCAAACCGCGGCGCGGGTCGAGGCCGAGATCCAGGAGATCGCGGGCGAACCGATCAATGTCGGCAGCCCCAAGCAGCTCGGCGACATCATTTTCGGCAAGATGAATTTGCCCGGCGGCACCAAGACCAAGACCGGCGCGTGGTCGACCTCGGCGCAGGTGTTGGACGAGCTCGCCGAACAGGGTCACGAGTTTCCAAAAAAAATCCTGGAATGGCGGCAGGTTTCAAAACTGAAATCGACCTATACCGACGCGCTGCCGACTTACGTGCATCCGCAGACCCACCGCGTCCACACGACCTACGCGCTGGCGGCAACCACGACCGGCCGGCTGTCGTCGAACGAGCCGAACCTGCAAAACATCCCGGTGCGCACTGAGGACGGCCGAAAAATCCGCCGCGCTTTTGTGGCGACGCCGGGCCACAAGCTGGTGTCGGCGGATTATTCGCAGATCGAGTTGCGGCTGCTCGCCGAAATCGCCGATATTCCCGTACTCAAACAGGCGTTCCGCGACGGGCTCGACATTCACGCCATGACGGCTTCCGAAATGTTCGGCGTCCCGATCAAGGGGATGCCGGCGGAGGTGCGCCGCCGCGCCAAGGCGATCAATTTCGGCATCATCTACGGCATCTCGGCGTTTGGACTGGCGAACCAACTCGGCATCGCCCGCGAGGAAGCTTCCGCCTACATCAAGAAATATTTTGAACGGTTTCCGGGCATCCGCGCCTACATGGACGCGACGCGGGATTTCTGCCGCAGATACGGCTATGTCGAGACGCTGTTCGGACGGAAATGTCATTACCCGGACATCAAGGCCAGTAACGCCTCGGTCCGCTCCTTCAACGAGCGCGCCGCGATCAACGCGCGGCTGCAGGGCACGGCGGCCGACATCATCCGCCGCGCCATGATCCGGATGGAAGATGCGCTGGAGGCGAAAAAACTCTCGGCGCAGATGCTTCTGCAAGTTCACGACGAACTGATTTTCGAGGTGCCCGACGATGAGGTCGCCGCGACGTTGCCGGTGGTGCAGCACGTCATGCAGGACGCGCCGTTCCCGGCCGTCGTCCTCTCGCTGCCGCTGCACGTCGATGCGCGGGCGGCGGACAATTGGGACGAGGCGCATTAGGCAACGGGCTGCGGTATCTCCTTCGCCTCTCCCGCTTGCGGGACCCGCAAGGGCGGGAGAGGGAGAGACGGTAAATCAACATGAGCACGCCGCCATGAAGCGCGCAGTCATTATCGGCAACAGCGGCAGCGGCAAATCCACGCTGGCGCGTCGCTTGAGTTCAGCATGGAACTGCGCCCACATCGAAATCGACGGCTTGATGTGGCAACAGGGATGGGAATTGACGCCGGTTGAAATCTACGATGCCGAACACGCGCGCCTGATTGCCGGAGAGAGCTGGATCGTCGATGGGCTGGGACGGCGCGACTCAATTCCGGCAAGGCTTGCCCGTGCGACCGACATCGTCCTGGTCGACATGCCGCTGTGGATGCATTTTTGGCTCGCGGCGGAGCGGCAAATACGATGGTCGACGGGCGGGCTCGAAAACCCGCCGGCGGGACTGACGCAGATGCCGCCCACGGAAGCGCTGTTCCGGACGATCTGGAAGGTCGATCAAGACTGGATGCCGGAAATTCGCCGGCTCGTTGCATTGGAGGAGCAAGGGGGAAAACGGATTTTTCGGCTGGGCTCGATTTCCGATCTCGATGAGTTTGCGGGCCGGGCCTGAGGGGACCAACGACCAAGGCGCGGTGTCTCCTTCGCCTCTCCCGCTTGCGGGGGAGGCCGACGTGCTCGATAGAGCGCGGCGGGT
>DATBYN010000532.1:0-12171 GCA_036513695.1 Bradyrhizobium sp.
AGCGCCGATTCGCTATTTCTAGCACAAATGATCCGGCAATGAATCCTGTGGGTGTGGATTACCGTGCAATTTCCCACAGCATATATTGCCCCGGCCCTTGGTCGCATCTGACAACCCCATTTTCCCGCTGGCCCCGGAGCGCGACCCCGACCCGCTTTGTCATGAGCCGCAAGAGTCGCTGGTCGCTCTTATCCAGCGCCCGCTCAATGAGAAGCTGTAGGGCAATGTCGCGCGTGGTGAGCGGTTCTGAGGCTTGGCGCAACACACTCAAAATTATTCGGGACATTTGGCCGCGATTTGACCAGTCTTTTGGCGGCCGGAACGCCTTGGGCTTGATGGTTTCGACCTGAAAATCAGGGTCAAACTGCACAATGGTGGCGTCTAGGCTTTCGAGGTCTAGGACCATCTTCCGCAGTGTTTCATGCGTGTTTTCGATATCGCCCGCCAATTCGGCCCGACGCTTAACCAGCCCGCTTAGGACGAAAGCGTTCACCTTCCTTCATCCTTGGCGGCGAGTTCTTTAACGGCCGCGTCTGCGGCAGTATTGGCCTCCGCTTCTGTTTTCGTAGTTCCGCTCTTAAGCGTCCTGCCCCCGCCCCTGATTTCCCAGCGAAAGCCGGTTGAGGGACTGCCCGTGATTAGTTTCTGAAGTTCTGCCATGTCGATCACCTCCAGCCGGAAAGGTAGCAGGGAAGGCAGCATCAATCGACATCTCCCTTGGTGAGTTTGCTACCTAATGCCGGAACTGCTTGAAGTCTCGATGATCGCCTCCGTTGCCGGCGAGATCGAAGGCGGCGCGCTGACCGCGCGGCGGCCGTTCCGCAGCCCCCATCATTCCGCGAGCATGGCGGCCCTGACCGGTGGTGGCATCCGCGCAAAACCCGGCGAAATCTCGCTCGCTCATCAGGGCGTGTTGTTTCTCGACGAACTGCCGGAATTCGATCCGCGCGTGCTGGATTCGCTGCGCCAGCCGCTGGAAAACGGCGAGGTCTCGGTCTCCCGCGCCAATCATCGCGTCACTTATCCCGCGCGCTTCATGCTGGTGGCCGCGATGAACCCCTGCCGCTGCGGCCACGCCTACGAGCCCGGTTATTCCTGCAAGCGCGGCCGGGTCGACCGCTGCACGGGCGATTATCAGGCGCGCATTTCCGGCCCGCTGATGGATCGCATCGATTTGCGGATCGAGGTGCCGGCGGTGACCGCGTCCGACCTGATCTTGCCGCCACCCACCGAAGGCTCGGCGGAAGTCGCAGCCCGCGTCGCCGCCGCGCGCGGCGTGCAACTGGCGCGCTATGCTGCGGCCGGATTGCCGCGGGTCCGTACCAATGCCGAAGCGCCGGCCTCGGTGCTGGAGACAGTCGCGCAACCGGACGCGCAGGGCCAAAAACTCTTGCGCGACGCCGCCGAGACCATGCGGCTGTCGGCGCGCGGCTATCACCGCGTGCTGCGCGTCGCCCGCACGCTCGCCGATCTCGACGGCGCGGACAAAATCGGCCGGCTGCATCTCGCCGAAGCATTGTCCTACCGCGCGCTCGCCGACGATATCAGGCGGGCCGCCTGACCGCGTCAACGAGCCGGTAACCAGTTTTGTTTACACTCCGCAAACCATAAGCCGTTGCGTCCGCAACCGGCTTGTCGGCGAGCGAGCGTGTCATGTTGCGTTTCAGGATATTGGCCTCGGCCGTTCCATTGATGATTGCCGCCGTTTTCGCGCGCGGCGGGCTGTTGCCGGGACCGCACCCCTGCATCGCCGTCGGCGAGACCTCGCTCCAGATTGCTTCTGTTCCCTGGCGGGCCGACCTTCACGTCAGCTTCACCGACGATCCGGCGTTTGCCACGGTGCGGGTCCAGATATCCGACAGCGCCGAGGCAGCCGATTTCGCGGTCGTCGACGATGTCGACACGGCGGAGGATGGCGCCTGCGAGTCCAATGCGGCAACAAAATTGGTAGCGATATCCGCAAGCCCCGCAGCCAATGCGCCCGTGATTTATCTCTCGCATGATGGCCCCGCCGATTATCGCATCTTCGTGCGATCGAAGACGTTTTCGGCCCGCGAAGCCGCTGCGCTGATCGTCGGCGCCAGCGGCGGGCACCGCCGGCTCGAGGCTGCCTCGCTCTAAGCGCGCCTTTAACTTTCCGTTAACCCTGTTCGCATCAGACGGCCCAAAGCCGCCCGGCCTCAAACACTTTGCAAGGTCGCCACCCCATCTTCGTCGTGAGCACTCGACGCGAGCCGGGCGCACCAAGAATATGACGCGCGCGAAGCGAAGCACGATCCTCAAGTTAATCTCAGGCAAGTTAATCTCAGGATAGTTACGCGATGGGGCTGGTTTTCGGGATCAGATTACGCATTCGCCGCTTCTCCCGACGCCATCCCTGGCTCACTTTCGCAGTCCGCTCCTTCATGATTTTCTCCGCCACCTTCGGCGGCGCATATGGGTTTATTGCCGGCAGCCGTCCGGAAAATTCCGGCTACGACCCCAACACCTTTGCAATCGGCGTCAGCTTCCTGTTCGCGATCGCCTGCGTGGCGTTGGCGACGCTGAGCTTCCGGCTGCGCTTCATACGCCAGAAACTTCGTAAGATCGCGCTCCACAATGAGGCGCTCGCCGACCGCAATTGGGAATTGCAGGAGGCCGAGCAACGCGCCCGCAGCCTGTCCGAATCCCAGGGCGACCTGATCGTGCTGCGCGACGCCGAGGGCTGCATCACCTTTGTCAACGATGCCTATTGCGCGCTCGCCGAGCAATCGCGCGGCGCGCTGCTCGGCAGCAAATTCACGCTTGCGGTGCTCGCGCAGGGCGACACCGCGCTGCAGGGAGACGGCACCAGGATCCACGACCAGAAAATCGCCAGTCGCTTCGGGCCGCGATGGATCGCCTGGCGCGAAGGCCTGGTTCGCTCCGATGCGGGCCAGCCGGCGGAGATGCAAAGTGTCGGCCGCGACGTCACCGACCGCACCGAGACCGAACGCGCGCTGGCCGAGGCCCGTGATCAGGCCGACGCCGCCAACCGCGCCAAGTCGCGGTTTTTGGCGATGGCCAGCCATGAGATCCGCACTCCCCTCAACGGCATCATCGGCGTGAGCGGCTTGCTGCTGGACACGCCGCTGACGCCGGAGCAGATGACTTATGCCAAGGCGGTGAAAAGCTCCGGCGACGCGCTGCTGGCATTGATCGAGGAGCTGTTGGATTATTCCAAGATCGAGGCCGGCAAGATCGATCTCGATCAGCGCCCGTTCGCGCTTTCCGGCCTGATCGAGGACATCACCGAATTATTGGCGCCGCGGGCGCAGGCGAGAAAGCTCGAGATCGCAGCCTATGTCGACGAGCGGCTGCCGACTGAGGTGGTCGGCGACGCCGCGAGACTGCGCCAAGTGCTGCTCAACCTCGCCGGCAACGCGATAAAATTCACCGCGACCGGGGGCGTGGCGCTGATCGTCGAACCGGGCAGCGCGCCCGATGAAATCAGTTTCTTGGTGCGCGACACCGGCATCGGCATCGCGCCCGACGCACAGCAGCGCATTTTCCGCGAGTTCGAGCAGGCCGACGAGAAGATCGCCCGCAGCTATGGCGGCACTGGCTTGGGCTTGAGCATCTCCGAGCGCATCGTCAAGCGGATGGGCGGCCGCATCACGCTTCAGAGCCAGCCCGGCGTCGGCTCGACATTCGAGGTGTCGGTTCCGCTGGCCGCAGCGAGCGAAGATGCGCGACAACAAAGGGCATTCGCAGCGCCGGATTTGTCGGGCCAATCGATCATGCTAGCGGCACCGCAGAGCATCGAGGCCTCGCTGATCGCGCGGCGGCTGCAACGCTGGGGCGGCCAGACCTGCATGATCTCCGACATCGCGGTGGCGCAGGCCCTACTGCCCGAACGTTCCTGGCAAGCCGTCCTGCTCGATAACGCGCTCGGCAGCGCCGAAGTGCAGGCGCTGGCGGAAGCCGCACGCGTTCACGCGACGCAGCGCATCGTGATGTTCACGCCGGCCGCGCGCCACGAACTGCAACTCTCCGCCGCCGCCACCTCCGCCTTCACAGGCTATCTGGTAAAACCGCTGCGCGCGGCTTCGCTCGCGGCCCGCCTGTCGGCGGCGCCGGAAGTGCACGCCCCGAATCTCGCAGCGGACGCCCTGATCGAATCGCCCGATGCCAAGACGCCGCCAGCCCCTGTGGCGCGAGGTCTCTCCGTCCTGATCGCGGAAGACAACGAGATCAATGCGCTGTTGATGCGTTCGCTTCTGACCCGGCTGGGTCATCACGCCGTCATCACCACCAACGGCGAAGCCGCGCTGGAATCCTGGCAAGCGGCAAAATCCGCCGGCGCGCCCTATGATCTGGTGCTGATGGACATCCAGATGCCAGAACTCGACGGCATCGAAACGACAAAGCGCATCCGCGAGCGCGAGGCCGGCCAGCCCGGCCGCCAGACGCCGATCCTCGCGCTGACCGCAAACACGCTGGTGGAAGATCGCTACGCCTGCTTTGAAGCCGGCATGGACGGGTTTCTGATCAAACCGCTCGATCGCGAAAAGCTGGCGGATGCGCTGGCAGGTCTCGCCGCGTCGAGGCATCTCGCGGCGTGAATACCTCACAGAGTCGTCCCCGCGAAAGCGGGCGGTTCACAGCCGCCGCAGCGCGACCTGCTCGACCACGTGATCGGCGCCTTTCTTCAAGATCAGCGTGGCGCGCGGCCGGGTCGGCAGGATATTGTCCTCGAGATTGGCGAGGTTGGTGCGTTCCCAGATCGCCAGCGCCGTTGCCTCGGCCTCTTCGTCCGACAGCGGCGCGTAGCGATGGAAATATGATCGCGGATCGGTAAACGCGGTGTCCCGCAGCGCCAGGAAGCGGCGAACGTACCAGTTGCGCAGCACGACTTCATCGGCATCGATATAGACCGAGAAATCGAAGAAATCCGAAACCACCGGCACGGCCTGGCCGTCGCGCGGAAGCCGGCCGGTCTGCAGCACGTTGACGCCTTCCACAATCAGGATGTCGGGCCGGTCGATCTCGATCCACTGGTTCGGAACGATGTCATAGGTCAGATGCGAATAGACCGGCGCGCGGACCGGCCGTCGTCCCGCCTTGATGTCGCTCAGGAACGATAGCAGCGTCGGCAGATCGTAGCTCTCCGGAAAGCCTTTTTTCTGCATCCAGCCTTGCCGCTCGAGTATCGCATTGGGGAACAGAAAACCGTCGGTGGTGATCAGATCGACCTTGGGCCGCGGTGACCAGCGCGCCAACAGCGCCTGCAGCACGCGCGCGGTGGTCGACTTGCCGACCGCGACCGATCCGGCGACGCCGATAATGTAGGGCATCTTGCGGTCCTGGATGCCGAGGAATTGGCGCTGCGCATAGAACAGCCGCTGCGTCGAATCGACATAGATCGACAGCAATCGCGACAACGGCAGATAGATGTCCTCGACCTCTTTCAAGTCGAGACGGTCATGCAGCGAACGCAGGCGATCGAACTCGCCCGGCTCCAGCGTCATCGGCGTGTCGTCGCGCAACCGCGCCCATTGCTCCCGGGTGAAAACCCGGTAGGGATTGTAGGCTTGCTCCGGTGCCCGAATATCCATGACGCCGCCTCTTGTTATTAATCGCGCTTGCGCGCTGCCTTCTCTTCTAATCCGGACATCGTCGTCCGCTGCGCAAGTGCGGCCTCGACATCCCCCAACGTAACGCCGCGCGACTTCAGGAGCACCAGCAAATGAAACAACAGGTCGGCGCTCTCGGCGATCAAATGATCGCGATCGTTCTCGACCGCGGCGATCACGGTCTCGACCGCCTCCTCACCAAGTTTCTTGGCGCAATGCTCCGGCCCTTTGTCCAATAGCTTGCGGGTGTAGGACGCCTCTCCGCCTGACGCCGCGCGGGCATCGATGGTGGCAGCGAGATCTTGGATCGTGAAACGCGACATCAACTTGAACTCACGCGCCGCAAGGATCGGGCGCCACATCCCTATGTGGGATTTAGCACTTTTAAGACAAGGAGTCGTCAGGGATCGAGCCGCATCGGCAAGCCGGCACGGACCATGTGGTCCTTGGCTTCCCGGATGGTAAATTCCCCGAAATGGAAGATCGACGCCGCCAGCACCGCGGTCGCATGCCCCTCGCGGATGCCGTCGACCAGATGATCGAGATTGCCGACCCCACCGGAGGCAATCACCGGCACCGGCACGCTGTCGGCAATCATCCGGGTAATGGGAATGTCAAAGCCCTGCCTGGTGCCGTCGCGATCCATCGAGGTCAGCAGGATTTCGCCGGCGCCGAGCGAAACCACTTCCTGCGCATATTCGATCGCGTCGATCCCGGTGGAATTGCGCCCGCCATGGGTGAAGATTTCCCAGCGATCCGAGCCGCCGCGGCTCACGCGCTTGGCGTCGATCGCGACCACGATGCACTGCTCGCCGAATTTTTCGGCTGCCTCTTTGACGAATTCGCGGCGGCTGACGGCGGCAGAGTTGATCGACACCTTGTCGGCGCCGAACCGCAACAGCGTCCTGATGTCGTCGATGCTACGCACGCCGCCGCCGACGGTGAGCGGCATGAAGCAGGCTTCCGCCGTGCGCCGGACCACGTCCAGCATGATGCCGCGGTTTTCATGGGTTGCCGTAATGTCGAGAAAGCACAACTCATCCGCACCGGCGGCATCATAGGCGATGGCGGCCTCAACGGGATCGCCGGCGTCGCGCAGATTGACAAAATTGACGCCCTTGACGACCCGGCCGTCCTTGACGTCGAGACAGGGGATTATGCGGACCTTGAACATTTTTCAAAACTCCTGGAGCATGATCCGGAATAGTGGAAACCGGTTTTCCGAAGAGATCATGCTCAAACCAAGAATAACCTAGGCCGCGGCGCGGGCGCTCTTAATCAACGCCAACGCGGCCGCCGGATCGAGCCGGCCGTCATAGAGCGCGCGCCCCACAATCGCGCCCGCGAGTTTCTTGGCGCAAGGCGCAAGCAGCGCCTTGACTTCCGCGATCGAGGCAAAACCGCCGGAGGCGATCACGGGTATGGAAATGCGCTCGGCCAGCGCAATGGTGGCATCGAGATTGAGGCCCTTTAAGAGACCATCGCGCGCGATGTCCGTGAAGATGATCGCAGCGACGCCGGCATCCTCAAAGCGCTGTGCGATCTCAAGCACGGTGACCTCGGAGGTCTCCGCCCAGCCTTGAACCGCGACCTTGCCATCGCGCGCGTCGAGGCCGACCGCGACACGGCCGGGGAATTTTTTTGCTGCGCTTTTTACCAGCCCGGGATCGCGCACCGCCGCGGTGCCAATGATGACTCGCGAAATGCCTTTTGCCAGCCAGGCTTCAATCGTGTGCAAATCGCGGATGCCGCCGCCGAGCTGCACCGGCATGGTGACCGCTTTCAGCATCGCCTCGACGGCTTGCGCATTCATCGGCTTGCCGGCAAAGGCGCCGTCGAGATCGACCACGTGCAGATATTCGAACCCTTGCGCGGCGAAGGCACGCGCCTGCGCCGCCGGGTCGAGATTGAACACGGTCGCGCGCGCCATGTCGCCCTGCTCGAGCCGCACGCACTGGCCGTTTTTCAGGTCGATGGCGGGAAACAGAATCACGGCTTCCACTTCAAAAAGTTCGAAATCAGCGCCAGCCCAAAACGCTGGCTCTTTTCCGGGTGAAATTGCGTGCCCACCGCGGTGTCCTTGGCAACGATTGCCGTCACTGGTCCGCCGTAATCCGCGCGCGCCAGCACATCCGCGTCATTGGCCACGTTGAGGTGATAGGAGTGCACAAAATAAGCATGGCGGCCCTTTGGGCCGAGCGGCAGACGCTCCAGCACCGGATGCTCCCGGACCATATCGAGCGTGTTCCAGCCCATGTGGGGGATTTTCAAATTCTCCTCGCGCGGCCTGATCTTCTCGACGTCGCCTGCGATCCAGTTAAATCCGTCCGTGATGACATGCTCCTTGCCCCGGGTCGCCATCAATTGCATGCCGACGCAGATGCCGAAGAATGGCCGCGCCTTGTTGCGCACCGCTTCGGTCAGCGCCTCGATCATGCCGTCAAGCGCATCCAGTCCCCGGCGGCAATCGGCGAAGGCGCCAACGCCGGGCAGCACGATGCGGTCGGCGCGATAAACGATTTCGGGATCGCTTGTGACGACGATCTTTTGCGGCTCTTCCATGCTCCGCGCCGCGCGCTCGAACGCTTTCGCGGCCGAGTGCAGATTGCCGGAGCCGTAATCGATGATGGCAACGCTCATCGCGACGCTCCTGGTTCCGGAAACAATCCGATAATGCCGCCCTGCGGCAGCGGCGGCGGCGGTTTTGAAAATGGCTGGCCCGGAATGTCACGCGTCGGCGGCGGCCCGCCGCGATCGACCGATGATTGATCGTTGCCGAGCCCGCGCTGTTTCGCGGTCCAGCGATCGAAGAACCGCCGCTCCGCTTGCTCCTCGTCGTCGCCGACCACGATGTCGAGCTGGCGCCAGTTGCCGCGCGACAGGGTCCAGCGCTCAAGGCTTGCCGCTTCAAACCCCATCAACAGCGCGATCAGCAGGTTCGCCAGAAAGATCGCCGCGCCGCCGGCGCCGAGCCTGGTCATTGCAACATCGATCGCGAGGATCACGACGATCCAGCCGATCAGCGCCAGCCACAGCCGATGCCAGATCAGCCACACCGGGCCGAGCAGCGCTGCCCAGACGTGAAAGCCATCGCGCACGAAGGTAAAACGGTCGGTGGCACGAAGGTCTGCGCGAGAGGCGTTGGGAGCATGAACTGTGTAGACCGGCATCGTATTTCTCCGCCGCGTGCAAAAGATCAGCCGCCGAGCTGACCCTTGGTAGAAGGCACTTCGCCCGCGGCGCGCGGATCGATTGCGACCGCCATGCGCAGCACCCTCGCCAGACCCTTGAAGCAGGATTCGGCGATGTGATGGCTGTTCTCGCCATATAAGGTCTCGACGTGCAAAGTCACGCCGGCATTCATCGCGAACGCATTGAACCATTCGCGCACCAGTTCAGTGTCGAATTGCCCGACCTTGTCGCGCGGAAATTCCACCTTGAACACCAGGACCGGACGTCCCGAGATATCGATCACCACGCGCGACAGCGTCTCGTCCATCGGCATGTGGACCGAGGCATAGCGGGTGATGCCGGCCATGTTGCCGAGCGCCTGCTTGACTGCTTGTCCGAGCGCGATCCCGACGTCTTCGGTGGTGTGGTGGTGGTCTATGTGAAGGTCGCCGACCGCTTTCACCGACATGTCGATGCGGGAATGCCGAGCCAGCAGGTCGAGCATATGGTCGAAAAAGCCGATCCCGGTCGCGACACTGGAGGTGCCGGTTCCGTCGAGGTTGACCGAAACCTCAATATCGGTCTCTTTGGTTTTGCGCTTGATGGTGGCGTTGCGCATGAAAAGTGCTTTCCCTTAAAGCCGGCTTTTGGGCCGAAAACGCGGCCCTTTTAACAGGCCAGTGTCGCCTTCGCTACTGCGGGATCGGCCGATAAAGACTGAACTCCGGCCTATGGTGACCGGAATCGAGGGTTGGAGCGCCCACGATTGTAACCCCGCCTGCCAATCCCTAAGTTTGGCCGAACATGAGGTCCTCCATGCAAGCATCAGAAACCCCATCGCCGGTCTGGCACGGCACCACCATTTTGACGGTCCGCAAGGGCGGCAAGGTCGTGATCGGCGGCGACGGCCAGGTCTCGATCGGCCAGACCGTGATCAAATCCAACGCCAAAAAGGTCCGCAAGCTCGGCAAGGGCGACGTCATCGGGGGTTTTGCCGGCGCCACCGCGGACGCCTTCACCCTGTTTGAGCGGCTGGAAAGCAAGCTCGAGCAATATCCGGGACAATTGACCCGCGCCGCCGTCGAGCTCGCCAAGGACTGGCGCACCGACCGCTATCTGCGCCGGCTGGAGGCAATGATGATCGTCGCCGACAAGGAGGTGTCGCTGGTGCTGACCGGGACCGGCGACGTGCTGGAGCCGGAAGCCGGCGTGATGGCGATCGGCTCCGGCGGCAATTACGCCCTGGCCGCGGCGCGCGCCCTGATCGATTCCGACAAGGATGCCGAGAACATCGTGCGCCGTTCGCTCGATATCGCCGCCGACATTTGCGTCTATACCAACCGCAATGTGACCATCGAGACGCTGCAGAGCGGCTGAGCATGACGGCCTACGCGTTCCGCCCGATGTCCGCCGCCGACTTGCCGACGATCCAGCGATGGCTCAAGACGCCGCATGTCCGCGAGTGGTGGCACGATCCTGCCGAGCAATTCGAGCTCGTCAGCGGGGATCTCGGCCATCCGGACATGGCACAGTTCATCGTAGCTTTGGACGCGCGAGATTTCGCCTATTTGCAGTGTTATAATTTGAGCGCCTGGGATGTCGGTTTCGGTCCGCAACCGGAAGGGGCGCGCGGCCTCGATCAGTTCATCGGCGAAGCCGCCATGCTCGGTCGCGGTCATGGCACGGCATTTATCCGCGCCTTCGCCGACCGCTTGCTCGCATCTGGAACGCCGCGGGTCGTGATCGATCCCGATCCCACTAATGTGCGTGCGATCTGGGCCTATGAGAAGGCGGGATTTTGCCGCGACCGGCTGGTTGATACGCCGGACGGGCCGGCTTTGCTGATGGTCCGCGACCCCTGACGCCTCGGCACAACCCTTGCCGCACGATTGCGGCAACTTGTTCTCGCAACATTTTGAACCTACCTAGGACCCATGACCGACTTTTCCCCCCGCGAAATCGTCTCCGAACTCGACCGCTTCATCATCGGCCAGACCGACGCCAAGCGCGCGGTTTCCATCGCGCTGCGCAACCGCTGGCGCCGCCTGCAGCTCACCGGCTCGTTGCGCGAGGAAGTGCTGCCGAAAAATATCCTGATGATCGGGCCGACCGGCGTAGGCAAGACCGAGATCGCGCGGCGACTGGCAAAGCTCGCCGGCGCGCCGTTCATCAAGGTCGAAGCCACCAAATTTACCGAGGTCGGCTATGTCGGCCGCGACGTCGAGCAGATCGTCCGCGACCTAGTCGAGGTCGGGATCGCGCAAACCCGCGAACGCAAGCGCAAAGACGTACAGGCCCGCGCCCAGCTCGCCGCCGAGGAGCGCGTGCTGGATGCGCTGGTCGGCCCCAACTCCAGCGCTGCGACGCGCGATTCGTTTCGCAAGAAGCTGCGCGCCGGCGAGCTCAACGACAAGGAAATCGAGGTCGAGACGCAGTCTTCCGGCGGCATGCCGATGTTCGAAATTCCGGGCATGCCCGGCGCGCAGATGGGCGCGATTTCGATCGGCGATATTTTCGGCAAATTGGGCGGCCGCACCAAAACCCGCCGCCTGACGGTCGAAGGTTCGCACGAAACCCTGGTCAACGAGGAGTCCGACAAGCTGTTGGACAACGATCAGTTGGTTCAGGAAGCGATCAACGCGGTCGAGAACAACGGCATCGTGTTTCTGGATGAGATCGACAAGATCTGCGTGCGCGACGGCCGCGTCGGCGGCGACGTTTCGCGAGAGGGCGTGCAGCGCGACTTGCTGCCGTTGATCGAGGGCACCACGGTTTCGACCAAGCACGGCGCGGTCAAGACCGATCACATCCTGTTCATTGCGTCGGGCGCATTCCATATCGCAAAACCCTCCGACCTGTTACCGGAACTGCAAGGGCGGTTGCCGATCCGGGTCGAATTGGCAGCGCTCACCCGCGACGACATGCGCCGCATCCTGACCGAGCCCGAGGCGTCCCTGATCAAGCAATATGTCGCGCTGATGCAGACCGAAGGCGTGACGCTCGATATCACCGACAGCGCCATCGACGCGCTTGCCGATATCGCGGTCGCCGTCAACTCCACGGTAGAAAATATCGGCGCGCGGCGATTGCAGACCGTGATGGAGCGTGTGCTGGACGAGATTTCCTTCGCCGCGCCGGACCGCCATGGCGAGACAATCCAGATCGATGCCGAGTACGTGCAGAAGCACGTCGGCGACCTCGCCAAAAACGCCGATCTGAGCCGGTTTATTTTGTAGTTTGTTGTCGTCCCTGCGAACGCAGGGACCCATAGCCACCGATGGCTGTTGTTCGATCGGATAGCGGCCCCAGCCTTTGCAATTTCACACGCCTGTGGTTATGGGTCCCTGCGTTCGCAGGGACGACATCGAGTGCGCGTTGCGTGCCCCACATCTAACGTGTGATAAGT
>DATBYN010000533.1:0-4789 GCA_036513695.1 Bradyrhizobium sp.
GGCCGGGACGACGATGCGGAGAGTTGCGCGCCTACGCGTGCAGCGCCTGCAACTCCTTCAAAATCGCTTCGCCCATTTGCGTGGTACTTGCTGGCCTCGAGCCCTCGGACCTGATGTCCGCGGTGCGCAGGCCGCTCGCCAGCACCGCCGCGATCGCGGCATCGAGCTTGTCGGCGAGCGCGCCCATGTCAAAGGAATAGCGCAGCGCCATTCCGAACGAGGCGATCATCGCGATCGGATTGGCTAAGCCTTTGCCGGCGATATCGGGCGCGGAGCCGTGCACCGGTTCGTACAGGGCTTTGCGTTTCTTGGATTTGACGTCGACCTCGCCGAGCGAGGCCGATGGCAGCATGCCGAGCGAGCCCGTCAGCATCGCCGCGATATCCGAGAGCATGTCGCCGAACAGATTGTCGGTGACAATCACGTCAAACGCCTTCGGCGATTTCACCAGATTCATGCCGCCGGAATCGGCGAGCTGATGCTCGAGCGTGACATCCTTGTATTCGCGGGCATGCACTTGCGTAACGACCTCGTTCCAGAGCACGCCGGATTTCATCACATTGCGCTTTTCCATCGAGGTCAATTTGTTGCGCCGCTTGCGCGCCAGGTCGAACGCGACACGCGCGATGCGCTCGATCTCGTAGGTGTCGTAGACTTGCGTGTCGATCGCGCGCTTTTGTCCGTTGCCGAGATCGGTGATGGTTTTGGGCTCGCCAAAATACACCCCGCCGGTGAGCTCGCGCACGATCATGATGTCGAGGCCCTCGACCACCTCGCGCTTCAGGCTCGAGGCATCGGCAAGCGCCGGATAGCACACGGCGGGACGCAGGTTCGCGAACAGGCCGAGGTCCTTGCGCAAGCGCAACAGCCCGGCTTCGGGTCGCGCCTCGTAGGGGACGCTGTCCCATTTCGGGCCACCGACCGCGCCGAAGATGATCGCATCGGAGGCCAACGCCGTGGCCATCGTCGCATCCGTAATGCTCTGCTTACTGGCGTCATAGGCCGAACCGCCGACCAGCCCCTGCTCGGTCTCGAAATGCGCGATGCCTTGCGCATCGAGCCAGTCGATCAGGCGTTTTACCTCCGCCATTACTTCGGGGCCGATGCCGTCGCCGGGGAGAAGCAGCAGTTTATGGGTCGCCATGGATTGTTCCTTATCCAACTCGTCATGGCCGGGCTTGACCCGGCCATCCACGTCTTGTTGGCAACGAGAAGAAAGACGTGGATGCCCGGCATCGCAGACAAGTATACGCAGTCTGCGCAAGGCAGACCGCTATGGCCGGGCATGACGACCAATTTCGCTGCGCGCGCCGAGTGCTAAAGCGGCGTTGCGTGATTGGCAAGACACCATTGCTGGCGGCGCCCTGTGCAAATGCCCCGAACCCTGCCACATTGAGCGCTGCCGGAGTAACCCCTTGCACGCCCCCGATCGTCCCAAATCTTACGCGCATCCTGCGCGTCTGATCCTGATCCTGTCGCTCGCACCTACCGTCGGCCTCGGCATCGGTCGCTTCGCCTATGCGCTGGTGCTGCCGGACATGCGCGATGCGCTGGGCTGGTCGTATTCGGCCGCGGGTTTCATGAACACGATCAACGCCGCGGGCTATCTCGTGGGGGCCTTGATGGCCTCGGGGATCATCAAGCGATTTGGCCTGCCGGCGGCGCTGCGCTGGGGGACACTGGCCTGCGTCGTGTCACTGGCACTGTGCGCGATGTCGGGCAATTTTGTCATTTTGAGTTTTGCGCGGCTGCTCGTGGGATTTGCCGCAGCGGCGGGATTTGTCGCCGGCAGCGCGCTGGCGGCGACGATTTCGCAATCGCAGCCCGCGCGCGCGAATTTCCTGCTGAGCTTGTTCTACGCCGGCCCCGGGCTCGGCATTGTCTCGTCCGGCCTGGTCGCGCCCTATATGCTGCAGGCTTTTGGTCCGGGATCGTGGTGGATCGTGTGGTGGGCGCTGACGCTGTTGTCGGTCGTCTTGATCATCCCGCTATTGTTGACCCCGATCGAAACAAGAGCGCAGCTTGCCGAAACAGCATCGGCCAAATTCGCGATCCGGCCGGTCCTGGTCTATCTCACCGGCTATTTCCTGTTCGGCGCCGGATACATCGCCTACATGACCTTCATGATCGCCTATGTCCGCGACGCCGGCGGCGGCGCGGCGGCGCAGAGCGCGTTCTGGAGCCTGATCGGCCTGAGTGCGTTCGTGACGCCTTGGGTGTGGCGCAGCGTGCTCGCGCTCAACCGCGGCGGCATCTCGACCACGATCATTCTCGGTGCCAACGCTGTTGGCGCGGCGCTGCCGCTGTTCGGACATTCGACATTGTTGCTGGCGATATCGGCGCTGGTGTTCGGCGTCGCCTTCTTTGCGGTGGTGGCGTCCACCACCGCCTTCGTGCGCTTCAACTACCCGACCTCGGAATGGCCGAAGGGAATTGCGGCGATGACGATTGCGTTCGGCCTGGGCCAGACCTTGGGACCGATCGCGGTCGGCGCCATCACCGACGCGATGGGCAGCCTGTCCTATGCGCTCAACGTCTCGGCCGCGCTGCTGGCGCTGGGCGCGATTGCCACGGCGTTCCAGCGAAGGCTGGCGCAGGCGGCAAAGCCTGTCTGATCTTCCTCCTGCTCCCTTACGCTTTGCGCTAATATCCAAAATGCCGACGGGCCGACTTGGATGCAGCCGCGGCATGGAGGAAGCTCAGGCATGATGACGCTGCGCCAGGTGGAAGTCATCCGCGCCGTCATGGTGACCGGCACCATCGGCGGTGCCGCAAAGCTTCTCAATGTGTCGGCACCCGGCATCAGCCGGCTCGTGAAATACACCGAAAAATCGCTCGGCATCCGCTTCTTCCAGCGCCAGAATGGACGCTATTTTCCGACCCCCGAAGCGCAAAATATTTTCGAGCAGATCAATGGCGTCTACAAGAAGGTCGACGATCTCACCGAGATCATCTCCAAGATCGGCCGCGGCGCGCTGTCGGAATTGCGCATCGGATCGGTGCCGAGCATTTCGCAAGTGATGGTGCCGCGCGCCATCGAGCGGGTGCGGCGGCGCTATCCAGAGCTGCGCATCGACATCAACATCCTCAAGCTCGAGGAGGCGGTCGATTATCTCCTGCTCGGGAGGGGCGATTGCGTCGCCATGAGCTACCGGCTCGATCACTCCGGCCTCGACTTCCTGCCCTTAGCGTCGGGCGAATTGTTCTGCATCGTCCCCGACGGGCACGAGCTTGCGGGACGCAAGCAAATCACGGCTGCGGAAATCATCCGCTATCCCCTGATCGGCATCGATCCCAATGACCCCTACGGCCGGATCATGGCCGAGATCTTCGCCCGCAATAAATTGAGCTATGACATCACGATCCGGGCGCGGTTCGGCACCACGGTCTGCGCCCTGGTCAAGGCCGGGCTCGGAATCGCGGTGATCGATCAATTCACGGTTGCCCATGGCGGCTATCCCGGCATCGAATTGTTGCGGATCGCCGAGCCGACCCAATTCGACACCTACATCGCGGTGAAGCGCGGCGCGCCATTGTCACATTACATCGAACATTTTATCGACTGCCTGCGCTCGGAAATGCGCGCGGTGGGGCTGACGCGGACCGCGCCAAAGAAGCCTTCAACACGGATCCGAAAAAATTAACATGATGTTATGTTTGTCGTATAAGAGGGTAATTGTGTTAGACTGCTGCTGCGTTATCCTTGCGCTGAATTCGAGGTGACATTTCTCCCGCCGATGCCAAGAGCAGCGATACGATGAAGTCTTCCACCCCTAACCCGCGCAGCGCCGGCCGGCACGTTCTTACCGGTCTGCTCGGCGCGCCGATCGCGCATTCGGCTTCGCCCGCGATGCACGAGCGCGCCGCCGAGGCGCTCGGCCTTCGCTGCCACTATCAGCTCATCGAGGTCGGCGGCGCAGCAGGGGATGAATTGAAGCTCTTGCTCGAAGGCGTCCGGCGGCTCGGTTTTGCCGGCATCAATGTCACCTTTCCCTACAAGGAAGCCGTGGTCGGGCTGCTCGACGAGCTATCGCCGGGCGCGGCGCAAATCGGCGCGGTCAATACGGTCGTCGTCCGCGATGGCATGCTGATCGGCCACAACACCGACACCACCGGTTTTGCGCGCGCCGTCACCCACCTCGTCACGGCGTCCGCGCATGGCCCGGTCGCTTTGATCGGCGCCGGCGGCGTCGGCAAGGCGATTGCATTCGCGCTTGCGGGGCTCGGCGTCGCCGAACTGCGGATTTTTGACAGCGAGGACGCCAAGGCCGCGCGTCTCGTGAAGCAGCTCGAAGGCCGCGTGAAGACATGCGTGACCCACAATGTTGAAGATGCGCTGCGCGGCATTGCGGGAGTAGTCAACGGCTCGCCGGTCGGCATGCTGCCAAGCCTTGCCACGCCGGTTCCGGATCATTTGCTGCAGGCCGACATGTGGGTCGCGGACGCGGTCTACTCGCCGCTGTGGACGCCGCTGCTGACGGCCGCCAAGGTCAAGGGCGCCGCGGTCATGACCGGGCGCGATCTTGCGATCTACCAGGCGGCCGACGCGTTTGAATTATTCACAGGGCTTACGCCGTCCACCGTCGAAATGGGAATTGCATTCGACGACGTGATGGCAAAAGGATACGCCGCATCCTACGCGGCATGACAACGCGGTTTTGCGAAAAAGGCCGCGGCTAAAAAAATCGCGAGATCACCAGGGAGGGTACAAATGAAGCCTAGAATTTTGGCGGGCGTCTTGCTCGCGGCAGTCTGGAGCGGAGCGGCGCTGGCGCAATCGGGCGCGCCA
>DATBYN010000534.1:0-3085 GCA_036513695.1 Bradyrhizobium sp.
GCCGCCGCCGCGGGCCCCGCCGGCGGCTTGCCAGAGGAGTTGCCGAAGAACTTGAAGAAGTCGGAATCCGGCCGCAGCAGGAAGCGGGTGTCGCCGCTCTTCAGCCCGTTCTCATAGGCCGTCATCGAGCGGTAGAACGCGAAGAAATCCGGGTCCTTGCCATAGGCCTCGGCAAACAGCCGGTTGCGCTCGCCGTCACCCTCGCCGCGCACCTGTTCGGCGGTCGAATTGGCTTCGGCGACGATGACGGTGGCCTCGCGATCGGCGCTGGAGCGGATCTCCTGCGCCTTCTGGCCGCCTTGCGCGCGGAATTCGGCGGCCTCGCGCTGCCGTTCGGTCTGCATGCGTTGGTAGACCGCCTGGCTGTTCTGCTCCGGCAGATCGGCCCGCCTGATCCGCACGTCGACCACCTGGATGCCATAGCCGCCGGCTTCCTTGTCGAGCTGGTCGCGGATCCGCGCCATCAAGGCTTCGCGCTCATCCCGCACCACCTGGATGAAGGTGACTTCGCCGAGCACACGGCGCAGCGAGGCATTCAACAGCGTGGTCAACTGGATATTGGCGGCCTGGATCGAGCCGACGCTCTGATAGAATTGCAGCGCGTTCTTGATGCGGTAGCGGGCAAAGGCGTCGACCACCAGCCGCTTCTGATCCGACGCGATCACTTCCTGCGACGGATTTTCCAGATCGAGGATGCGCTTGTCGATCGAGATCACGCTGTCGATGAACGGCGCCTTGAAATGCAGGCCCGGCTCGGTGACGACGCTGACGGGCTCGCCGAGCCGCACCACCAGCGCCTGCTCGGTCTGCGCCACCGTAAAGACCGAGCTGTAGCCGACGATCACGACGATAAGCAGCAAGATCAGCGCAGCAATACCTGTGACTGGGGACCTCATCGGGTTGCTCCGCTCGGCTGCTGCGGCTGGCCTGTGGTAGCCGGCGCCGGACGCCGCGGCGTCAGTTCACTCAAGGGCAGATAGGGCACAACGCCGCCTTGCGGGGACGACGAACCGCCGCCGTCATAGACGAGCTTCTCGGAGCCGCCGAAAATGCGCTCCATCGTCTCCAGATAGATGCGCTGCCGCGTGACGTCAGGCGCCTTTTTGTACTCGTCGTAGACTTTCAGGAAGCGCGCGCTCTGGCCCTTGGCCTCGGCGACCGCCTGCTGCTTGTAGCCTTCGGCGACCTGTAGGATCTGCGCGGCGCGTCCCTTGGCATCGGGAACGACGCGGTTGGCATAGGTCTGCGCCTCGTTCTGCAAACGCTCGAGATCGGCGCGCGCCGCCTGCACGTCGCGGAAGGAATCGATCACCTGCGCCGGCGGATCGACTTTCTGCATCTGGACCTGCTGCACCAGGATGCCGGAGCCGTAAGAGTCCAGCGTCTTCTGCATCAACTCCTGTACGTTGGCCTCCGTGGTGGTACGGGCGCCGGTGAGGATCGGTTGGATGTTGGCTTTGCCAACGGCCTCGCGCATCGCGCTCTCGGCGACCGCTTTGACGGTGCCTTCAGGGTTTTGAATGTTGAAGAGATAATCGGCGACACCTTTCGGCTTGATCCGCCACAGCACGGTGAAGTCGACGTCGACGATGTTCTCGTCGCCGGTCAGCATCAGGCTTTCTTCCGGCACGTCGCGCATCGTCCTGCCGCGCCGTGCGGGATCGTCGATCAGCGTCATGCCGATGCTCAGGGTAGAGACACGCAGTGCCTTCGGCAGCAGCACGGTCTCGATCGGATACGGCAGGTGATAGTTCAGACCCGGCTGCGCATCGCGGACATATTTGCCGAAGCGGAGCACGACACCGAGTTCTTCGGATTGCACGCGATAGAAGCCGGACATGCCCCAGATCACCAGCGCGCCAACCAGCACCAGAGCGACGCCGAGGCCAGAGAAATATCCGCCCGGCAATAGCTGTTGGAGCCGGTCCTGGGCGCGGCGCAGAAGGTCTTCAAGATCGGGCGGCCTCGGCCCCACCGGTTGCGGGCCGGAGCCCCACGGCCCCTTCGGACCCGAGCCCCATGGGCCTCCGCCTTGATTCTTCCACGGCATCGATTGTCTCCTCGGCGAGGGCTTCGGGGCAAAAGCGCCCGGCCTCGCAATATCCGCTCGGCTTTATAGGGGACGGCCCGGGCCCTTACAACGCGACTTCCTGCTCGAAGCAGCTAAGCCCGAACCGATAATTGTCAATGTAAACATTGCCTAACGGAGTTAATGCGACTTTCGTCGGCGATAGGTTACATAGGAAAAGTCCGCGCCATCGCCCGAACCGGCCGGATTCCGCGTGCGCGCGACCTCTTCCCAGCTAACCGCATCAATTGCGGCAAAATAGGTGTCGCCCTCGGGATAGGCGTGAACCTCGGTAATTTCCAGGCGGTCGGCGTACGGCATCCATTGCGCGTAAATCTCCGCGCCGCCGATCACCGCGATTTCCGCGGCTGAACGCCGCAGCGCATCACCCAAAGCGACGGCGCGTGCTGCATCGAACGATGTCGTCACTACCGCGCCCGCAGCGCGAAAATGGCTATCGCGGGTGATCACGATATTGGTGCGTCCGGGAAGCGGCCGGCGCAGCGAGATAAAGGTCTTGCGGCCCATCACGACAGGCTTGCCCATGGTCATCGTCTTTAAGCGCTGCTGATCGGTCTTCAGCCGCCACGGGATCGAATCGCGCGAGCCGATCACCCCATTATCGGCAACCGCGACGATCAGGACGATCTCCATCAGCGCGCTCCCTGCGCGAGCGCGGTAAGCGCCGGACCATTGACCCGGCACACCGTCCACGCGTCCATCAACTCAGCGCCGAGCGATTTGTAGAACTCGATCGAGGGCGTGTTCCAGTCCAGCACCGACCATTGCAGGCGCGACCAGCCATTCGCCACGCACGCTTTCGCGAGATGCACCAACAGCGCCTTGCCGATGCCCTTGCCGCGCTGCGACGGGCGGACGAACAGGTCTTCCAGATAGATGCCGGAGCTCCCGCTGAAAGTCGAAAAGTTGATGAACCAGACGGCAAAACCGGCCGGCTCACCGTCCCATTCGGCGATCTCGCAGAATAGTCTTGGATTGGAGCCGAACAGCGCCGCC
>DATBYN010000535.1:0-2335 GCA_036513695.1 Bradyrhizobium sp.
AGAATCACACCCTTGATGTTGATCGACAGCAGATCGTCTATGTGCTTGTCGGTGATTTCACCCAGGCGGGCCCTGTTGCCGATACCGGCGTTTGCGAAGAGGACGTCTATTTTCCCCTTCTCGTGCTTGACTTGGCGATAAAGGCGATCCAGGTCTTCCGGCTTGGACACGTCTCCCTGCACTGCCGTCACGTTGCTGCCGATGTGGGCTACGGCCGCGTCCAGTTCGGCCTGCCGGCGCCCCGTGACGAAGACGTGAGCGCCTTCGACAACGAAGGCTTCCGCCGTGGCGAGGCCGATGCCGGAGTTGCCGCCGGTGACGACGGCGATCTTTCCTTCAAGCTTTCCCATAACTTCAACTCCTCTCGTTGGTATCGCTCGGCAGTGACGAGGCCTCCGCGTGTGTCCATTCGCCGGCCCATGCGCCGTCACGCAGGATCTCGTCGCCAGTATGGACGGTAAATTCGACGAGCACGGTTCTCTCGGGGACGCCGAGCACCTCAGCACAGATGTCCACGATGCGCCGACCGAGTTCGAGACGGAGGTCGAGGGGGCGGCCACGCCTTATCTCGGCCAGCACCATAGTGATCGGCTCCAGGCCGTCCTCGCCGAGATGGAAAAGGTTGTCCTCGCCAAGTTCCGCTATCCCGACATTGGGGCGCCACGGCTGCGTCTGCATGACGTCCGCGTAGAGACGGCACAGACGAACCGCGAGCTCCCGCTTGGTTTGCGATGGATAGGTTTTGGCGAGATCGAGATGCAGATACGGCATGGTTGGCCTCATATGTCGGCCAGCGGCATCTGACTGCCGAGGCGCTCGAGCCAGGGCTCCTCTTCGCCGGGTGCAGGCAGCCGAACACCGCCCTCCATCGCGTTCTCATGGGGCGTCTCGACAAGCGCCACCATCACATCGTCGACGGAAACGCGCGCAATCCGGACGATCAGATCGGTGTAAGCGTCCAGCATGCGGTGCTTCGTGTCTGCGTCGCGACCCGCACGGATTCGGCCGTGAAGACGTACGGCCTGCGAGGGCTTACCGTTCTGGAAGACGTCGCCCGGCCTTACCTCTTCGAACAGAATCTGCACGAACCGCGGAAGGGCACCGGTCGCCTCGCAGTGGATCCTTGTGATCTCGCGGACGATCTCTTCTTTCTGTTCTTGCGCAAGCATCCCAACCAACGTGATGCATCGGTAGAACGGCATGGTCATCCTCCTTGAACACGCGGAGGAGATTTAGGCTTGTAGACGTTTGTCTCAAATGTCATATACACGGCGTTTTCGGACACTCTCGTAAGGCGACCCCATGCACCGCATCGGTCTCATCGTTTTCCCCGGGTTTCAGGTGATGAGCTGCGCTGTGATCTCTGCCTTCGAATTCGCGAACAGGGAGATGGGGAAGCCGGTCTATGACGTGCGTCTGCTGTCCGAGACTGGCGGCTCAATCCGTGCGTCGATCGGCATGAGCGTCGCAACGGACCCGTACGACCGTACGAAGTTCGACACACTGATTACGGGCGGCGGCACCGAGTCGCCAACGCCGGGCCTGATCAAATTCCTGCGGCGGGCTCAAGGGCGCTGCCGGCGGATCGCCGCGATCTGCACCGGCGCGTTCATCCTGGCCGAAGCCGGCCTGCTCGACGGCCGACGCGCGACCACGCACTGGCGCAGCGCGCGCGACTTGCAGGCGCAGTTCCCAAAAGTGAAAGTCGAGGAAGACCGCATCTTCATCATCGACGGCCCGGTGTGGACCTCGGCCGGGATGACTGCGGGTATCGACCTGGCGCTCGCCATGATCGAGCAGGATCTCGGCGCGGACGTGGCCCGGGCCGTCGCCAGGCAGCTGGTGGTCTATCACCGGCGTGCCGGTGGCCAGTCGCAGTTTTCAGCGCTGCTGGAGCTGGAGCCCAAATCCGACCGTATCCAGACCGCCCTGGCATTTGCGAAGCGCAACCTCGGCAAGCCGCTGACCGTTGGACAGCTCGCCGCAGCGGCGCATCTCAGTCCGCGCCAGTTCAGCCGTGCATTCCGCGCCGAAACCGGCCAATCGCCGGCCAAAGCTGTCGAGAACCTGCGCATCGAGGCCGCCCGGCTGATGATGGAGCAGAGCCGGCATCCGATCGACGTCATCGCTCGGCAGACGGGCTTCGCCGATCGCGACCGCATGCGCCGCGCCTTCCTGCG
This sequence comes from Bradyrhizobium sp., assembly GCA_036513695.1. Lineage (GTDB taxonomy): Bacteria > Pseudomonadota > Alphaproteobacteria > Rhizobiales > Xanthobacteraceae > Bradyrhizobium. The sequence goes on from DATBYN010000535.1 coordinate 2,181, forward strand.
CGCCTTCGGGCAGCCGCCGCAGGTGATCCGGCGAAACGCGCGTGCGGACGCAGCGGCCTGAAGTACGGTCGATCGCGCAGAGCGCCAATGTCCTGCACTTCGGCGCAATCCCGGCTCGGGTAACGTTCGTAGTGACGCGACTTCCAAATTCGGGT
>DATBYN010000536.1:0-3940 GCA_036513695.1 Bradyrhizobium sp.
CAGGTCCAGCACATGATTGCCGAGGAAAAAGCCGGCCGGCCGTTCCTCGTCCTCAGCCATTGCCTGCCGCATGGCATGCCGAGCTGGATGCTGATCACGCACAATCCGTTCGAGCTTCTGGTGACCCCCGGCCGCGTCACCATGCTGGGCGAAGTCGACGGCAACCGGATGCGGCGGATTTACATGGATGGCCGTCCGCATCCCGAAGACCCCGATTTGACCCTTCACGGCCACTCGATCGGTCATTGGGACGGCGACACGCTGGTGATCGACACCACCGCGATCGTGCCGCAAGCCTATATCGCGATCAGCGAGGCGGCCGGCATCCCCAATAATGGCGACATGCACATTCTCGAACGAATACATCTGGCGGAGCCGAACGTGCTCCACGACGATCTCGAAATCACGGCGCCGAAGGTTTTTGAGACCACCTGGAAAACCACCCGAATTTTCCGCCGCTATCCCGACCGCCATTATGAAATTACCGAGGGCGAGTGCGAACAGGAAGATCTGATCCCGGGGAAGGATCAATTCGGTAACGACATCTTCGTGGCAAATCCGCAAGGCCAGTACGGCTCGGTCCACACAGTGAAATAAGGGTCATCAAGGATGCCGCCGAAAATCGTTCTTCTGGCCGCGGGCCTGGTTTTGGGTTTTGGCGGCATGGCAGCGGCGCACCATTCGAACGCGGCTTACGATCTCGATCATCCGCAGACCATGGAAGGCACGGTGAAGGCCGTCAACTGGACCAACCCTCACATCACCTTCGTGATCGAAAAAGACGTCAAGAACGGCGAGGCGGCAAGTACCTGGGTATTCGAAGTCTCGAGCCCTGGGGTTTTGACGCGCTCGGGCTGGACCAAGCGCTCGCTGCAGCCGGGAGATCACGCGGTTTTTCGTTATGCACCGCTTCGTGACGGCAATCCCGGCGGGTTTTTGCTGAAAGTCACGCTACCAAACGGTCAGGAATTGACTTATAGCCTGACGCCCGCCGAACAATGACGCCATGTTTGACTTGGGCTTGAGCGAATTTTCCAAATGGCTGGCCGCGACCGAGGTCAGCCACGTCATCCAGACCACCACCTGGATCATACCAACGCTTCAGACCATTCACATCCTTAGCGTTGCCGCGGTGTTTTCCGCAGCGATCCTGGTCGATCTTCGGATCTGGCGGCTCATCGAACGCGACGAGCCGCTGCCCGAGATGGCGCGGCGCTTCCTGCCGACGATCTGGCCGGTGCTCGTGATCCTGTTGGTCACGGGAAGCCTGCTGATCATCGGCGAGCCGCGGCGGTCGCTGCTCAATTCCACCTTCTATCTCAAGATGGCGCTGCTGGTGGTCGCCATATTACTGACGATCGGACTGCAGCGATCGATATCGTCCTCGCCGAATTCTTGGGACAGGGATCGCTGGCGGCGGATCGTGGGAAGGTTCGCGGCGACCGTCTCGATCCTGGTCTGGTGCGGCATCCTGTTCGCCGGGCGCTGGATTGCTTACACGCAGGCTGGGTAATGCATCTGCTTTACGCGCTCATTTCATATTTCGAGGACAGCGCGCTCGCCGACAACATCCGCGAGAACGATCTGCTGTTTCCCTTGGTCGAATCGGTGCACGTGCTCTCGATTTGCCTGGTCGTCGGCTCCATCCTGGTGGTCGATCTGAGATTGCTTGGGTTTGCCTCCATTAACCGGCCCGTGAGCCGCGTCGCTAACGGAATTTTGCCGCTGACCTGGAGCGCGTTTGCGGTGGCCGTTGCCTCGGGCAGCCTGCTGTTTATTTCCAATGCCACCAAATATCTGGAGAACGGCTATTTCGTCGCCAAAATTCTTTTGATTTGCGCGGCCGGCCTGAACATGGTCGTGTTTCATTTCATCAGCGCCAGGGATCTGCCGAAGTGGGAGAAGGAGAAGACGCTGCCGTTTTCGGCACGGCTCGCCGGGGGATTGTCGATCCTGCTGTGGGTTTCGGTGGTCACTTGCGGGCGCTGGATCGGATTTACCATGCAGGTCCACTGAGATGATCCGTCTTCTTCCCCGCGCCATGATCGCGGTCGTCATCACGTTCGTGGCCGCAGCGCCCTCGATCTCCGATGACGGAGCCCCGATGCCGCCCTTTCAACCCCATGTCGACATGAAGACCTTCATGGAACATGTCCTTAGTCCGGCCGCGGCGATCGTCTGGAAAGTCAACGCAACGATGATCGACGCAAAAGGCGAGCACGATCTCTCGCCCAAATCGGACGACGACTGGGAGCAGGTCGTGAGCGGCGCGGCAACGTTGGCGGAGGCGACGAATGCGCTGATGATCCCGGAGCGCGCGCGTGATGCGGACTGGAACCGCTACGCCAAAAAACTGGCGGACGCGGCGGACAAAGCTTATCGCGCCGCGGAAGCCCATGACCTGAAGTCCGTCTCGGAGGTCAGCGATCAGCTCGACGGGATTTGCGCGGCCTGCCACCGTCATTACGGACTTGAATGATGGCGCAGGGCGCGAATGGATGGGAATCAGTGCGGGAGGACAGGTCTAGCGCATAGGGTTACCGCAACAGTAATTTCTTGATCCCGCACTCAACGGATGATGAATAAAGACCATATTGAGGTGTTGTCAGGTGTATCGAGGAGGTAAGAAGATGCGCAAAATCGCCTTGTTATCCTGTCTCGTGCTCGCATCGGCGGCCTTCGCCAGCGCAGCCGCTGCCAAGCACTACCACCACCACCGGGCGCATTGGGCTCAAGCCCACGCCGAAAGCCTGACGACGGTCGGCACGCCCGATTGCCATCTGCAGGGCCGGCTGCTGCGGGTCGCGCATCATTGTCCGCCCGAAGCCGTGACGGCCGCGCCCCGGTGAGGTGCGGCGGGACGGCCCCTTTGCCGCCGTCCCGCATCATCCCTTCCGCCTCACGCCGCGCGGCCAAGCTCCGTGCCGAGATGTTTTAGCCGCGGCAGCACTTCCTGCTTGAGCAGGCTCAGCGAATGATGCCAGGCTTCAGGTTTGTGCTTATAATCAAAACCGAACACCAGCAGCACCCCAAAACCGCCGACCTCGCGATAGATCGTCTCGATCTTTTCGGCCACCGTTGCGGGCGAGCCGACGACCCAGTTGTGCCGGGCGCAATACTCGACCGTGACGTCGCTGTCCGGCACATCGGGCGCATGCTTGAGATAATCCTTGAAGCCGAAATGGCCGAGCAGCGGCAAAAAGTATTCGCTCATCATCCGGCCCATCATGTCGCCGGCCGAAAGCTTCCAGGCTTCCTCGTCGGTGTCGGCGACGAACACTTCGCGCACCAATCGCCAATCCGCCCGGCTCGGCTTGCGCCCGGTTTTGGCGGCGCCGATCTCCACCGAATCCCAGTGGCTGCCGACATAGGCCGGGTTGAGGTTGAGGCTCATCGGAATGAAGCCGCGCTCGCCGGCGAGCTTTAGCGTATCGGAGTTCTTGCTCAGACCGGCGACGCCGATCGGCGGATGCGGCAATTGCTTCGGCATGAGGTGGGGTTTCAGGAAATCATACATGGTATCGGGTTTGGTCACCGTCCAGAATTTGCCCTGGTAGGTCCACGGGGCATCGTCGCTCCACAGCTTCAGGATGATCTCCAGCGCCTCGCGTGTCATGTCGCGGTTCTGTCCGGCCATGCCGTCGACGTGGAACATCGTCCAGTCGGTCGGCACGCCACTTGCCGCGACGCCGAAATTCAATCGGCCATCGGAGAGATGATCGAGCATCGCGACGCGGTTCGCGAGTTCGGCCGGGTGGTGATAGGGCAACAGGAAACCGCCGGGGCCAAGACGGATGTTCTTGGTTTGCAAAAACGCCTGGGCCAGCAAGAGGTCCGGCGCTGGATGCGGTTCCCATGGCGCGGTATGATGCTCGCCAATCCAGGCTTCCTGATAGCCGAGCTCATCGAGCCAGCGCAGCACCTTAAGGTCCCAGTCGTG
>DATBYN010000537.1:0-5415 GCA_036513695.1 Bradyrhizobium sp.
GAGGCCGAGGCGCTGCGGCTGCATGCGACCGAACTATTGATGCTGCTGGGAACTGCGATCGTGTTGCTGGTCGAACCTCCCGCAGAGCGAGAGACCGAGCGCAGCGCGGTGGGAGAGGCTCTACCCCTTGAGCAGCCCGAGCTCGCTCACAATCGTTGAGGCTTCCTTCACGGCGTGGTTGGCAGCGGGAACGCCGCAATAGATCGCCTGCTGCAGCAGGATTTCCTTGATGTCGTCGGGCGTGAAACCGCCTTCGGTCAGCGCCGCGCGCACGTGCAGGCGGAATTCGTCCCATTGGCCGAGCGCGACCATGGTGCCGATCACCAGCACACGCCGGGTGCGATGATCGAAATGCGGCCGGGTCCAGATCTCGCCCCAGGCATGGCGCGTGATCAGGTCGAGGAACTCGGCGTTGAACGAATTCTTGTTGGCGATCGATTTGTCGACCCAGGCATCGCCCAGCACCTTGCGGCGCTGGATCATGCCGTCGTCACGGCGTTGTTGATCGTCCATGGTTGGCCTCCGCCTAGCGTTGCGTCAAGAAGCCGATCACCGCGTCGGTAAAAGCGTGCGGCTGTTCGACGTTGGAAATATGGGCGGCGTCGAGGATCGTTAGGGCGGCGCCCGGTATATGGCTGCGGATCAATTCGCCGGCCGCGATCGGGGTCGCCATGTCGTGGCGTCCGGCGATCACCAGCGTCGGGCTCTTGATCTTCGGCAATAGCGCGCGCTGATCGAGCGTCGAGAGCGCCTCGCAGCAGGCGAGATAGCCTTGTACCGGCGACGCCGTCAGCATCGCCTTCATATTCGCCGTGATCTGCGGCTCGCGCTCGCGGAAATCCGCCGTCAGCCAGCCTGATATCACGGTGTCGGCGACCGCTGCGATGCCGCCTTCCTTCACCGCCTTGATGCGGTTGTGCCAGTTGGTCGGATCGGGATAGTAACAGGCGGTGTTGGAGAGAATGATTTTGCCAAATCGCTCCGGCGCATTGGCGCCCAACCATTGCCCGACCATGCCGCCCATCGACAACCCGCACCAATGCGTCTTCTCGATGTTGAGATCGTCGAGGATCGCCAGCACGTCGCGCCCAAAACGCTCCATCGAATAGGGACCCGGCGGCACGCTGGATTTGCCATGGCCGCGCCGGTCGTAGCGGATCACGCGAAACAGCTGCGTCAGCGCCTTCATCTGCGGCTGCCACATCTGCAAGGTGCAGCCGAGCGAATTCGACAGCATCAGCGTCGGTCCGCCGTCGCGGCCTTCGACCGATACGTTGAGCAGGCAACCGTCGGCATCGATCATCGGCATTTTGCGCTCCTCGTCATGCGCGGACTTGATCCGCGCATCCATCTAAAAACAGAGTCTGTCCAGGATGATGGATTGCCGGGTCAAGCCCGGCAACGACATCTGGACTATTTGTCGTCGAGCGAGGCGAGCAGCCGGTCGATCAGGGTTTGCGAGGCGCCCTGATAGGCCATCGGCTCGAACAGTTTTGTCAGTTTATTCGCACTCAAATGTGCGGTGACCTTTGTATCTTTTGCGAGCACGTCGCGCAGTCGTTTTTTCTCGGCGACGGCCTTTTTGCTGGCGGCTTCCACCAGATGATGGGCCTCGCTCTTGCCGATCGTCCCGGCCAGCGCCATCGTCACCGCTTCCGCCATGATCAGCCCGCCGGTCGTATCGAGATTGGCGCGCATGCGCGCGGCATCGACCTCCAGCCCTTCGGCGATGTCGACGATCGCGGCAAGCGCGCCGGACGTGACCAGCAGCAAATTCGGCAAGGTCGGCCATTCCGCGTGCCAGGGTCCGGCGCTGCGCTCGTGATCCCCGACCTGGGCCGCAAAAATCGTTGCGGCGAGGTTAGGCGCCATGATGGCGGCGGCCAGCGCGGTCGCGGCGGCGACGGGGTTGCGCTTGTGCGGCATGGTGGACGAGCCGCCGCGGCCTTCGCCCGACGGTTCGAAGGCCTCGGCGACCTCGGTCTGCATCATCAGCGATACGTCGCGGGCGATCTTGCCGCAGCTGCCTGCGGCAATCGCAACTACGGACGCCGCCTCGGCGACGCGGTCGCGATGGCCGTGCCATGGTGCATCCGGCAGCGGCAGTTTTAGTTGCTGCGACAGTCTTTCAGCGACCAGCAATCCCTTGTCGCCGAGGGCTGCCAGGGTGCCTGCGGCGCCGCCGAACTGCAGCGCCAGTCCATCACCGCGCAACCGCAGAAATCGCCCCCGCGAGCGATGCAGGGCCGCGGCATATTCCGCAAGTTTTAGGCCGAACGGCATCGGCAGGGCATGCTGCAGCCAGGTCCGCGCCACCATCGGCGTGTCGCGATGTTTTCGCGCGAGGTTTGCGAAGCCGGCGATGGTGCGATCGAGATCCGCAAGCAGCGCCTCGATTGCGGCGCGCAACGTCATCATCGTCGCGGTATCGATCACGTCCTGGCTGGTCGAGCCCCAATGCACATAGCGGGCGGCGTCGGCATCCGCCTTGGCGACGGCTGTGGTGAGGGCCTTGACCAGGGGTATTGCGAGATTGCCGGCACGGGTGGCGGCCTCGGCCAGGACGGCCAGGTCGAATTTCTCGGCCCTGCAGGCTTTCTCGATCGGGGCAACCGCGCTCGCCGGAATGACACCGGTCGCGGCTTCCGCGCGTGCCAGCGCAGCTTCAAAATCGAGCATGTGCTGCAGGTAGGCGAGGTCGTCACATACGGCGCGCATGGCGGCGCTCGACAACATCGGCGCCAGCAAAGGGGATAGGGAACTAGTCATGACAGGCGCGACCTAACCATCCCCGCCAGCCTCTGCCAATCCCAAAGCGCAGACTCCAAACGACCGGCAAGATCGGTCGCGTTTGCGAATATGCATCGCTCATCCCTGATCCGTCCCCTTTCTTTTGCGCCGCGCCTGCTTTACTTGGGGGCATCAGGCGAAGCTACCCAGGAGGCACACCATGGCCATGACGATGAACGGCGAAGTCCAGCTTGCGGCGCCGCGCGAGGCCGTGTGGGCCAAATTGAACGATCCGGAAGTGCTCAAGGTCTGTATCCCCGGATGCGAGGAACTGGAAAGAACCGAGGACAACGGTTTTCGCGCGGTCGCCAAAATGAAGGTCGGGCCGGTGTCGGCGCGCTTCAAGGGGCGCGTGACGCTGAGCGATCTCGATCCGCCCAACGGCTACAAGATTTCCGGCGAAGGCGAGGGTGGCGTGGCGGGCTTCGCCAAGGGTGGCGCCACGGTGGCGCTGGCCGAAAAGGATGGCGGCACGCTGTTGAGTTACGATGTCGAAGCGCAGATCGGCGGCAAGCTCGCCCAGCTCGGGCAGCGGCTGATCAACGGTACCGCCAAGAAACTGGCCGATGAATTCTTTGCGAATTTCGCCAAGGCGGTGCAGGGTTAGCCTTTTACCGAAAGTCCCGGTAGGTCGTATCAAGCCATGCTCCAGGTGAGGTTGCTCATTGCCGGGATGGCCCATATTATGGCCTTGGAATGATTTAATTGTCTGTGCTGCTGTGCAACTGTGCAACGCAGCGGTGCGGCTGAAGAGAGTGCTGAATGGCCAAGATTTCGTTGATCGTGAACGGCAATCCCGTCAATGCCAATGTCGACCCAAGGACGCTACTGGTGCAGTTTCTGCGTGAGAATCTGCGGCTGACCGGCACCCATGTCGGTTGCGATACCTCGCAATGCGGCGCCTGCGTGGTGCATCTCGACGGCAAGGCGGTCAAATCCTGCACCACGCTCGCGGTGATGGCCGATGGCCATGAGGTCAAGACCATCGAGGGCCTTGCGCCCGACGGCGCGCCGCTGCATCCGATGCAGGAAGCCTTCCGCGAGCATCACGGCCTGCAATGCGGCTTCTGCACGCCCGGCATGATCATGACCGCGGTCGATATCGTCCACCGCAAGGGCCACGACCTCAGTGACCACACCATCCGCGAAGAGCTCGAGGGCAATCTGTGCCGCTGCACCGGCTACCAGAACATCGTTGCGTCGATCGCGGCGGGCGCCAAGGCGATGGCGAACTCCGATCTCGCGTAAGAACGTCAGCGTACGGCGACCAAGGAATATTCATGTACGAATTTAAATATCATCGTCCGGCGACCGTGCGGCAGGCCGCTAACCTGCTGGTCAAGAATGAAGACGCCAAGGTGATCGCCGGCGGCCATACCCTGTTGCCGGTGATGAAGCAGCGGCTCGCCAGCCCGCCGCATCTGGTCGACCTCTCCCACATCGAGGGGCTCGACGGCATCGAGATGAAGGGCCGCTCGCTGGTGATCGGCGCGACTGCAAAACATGCCAATGTCGCGACTTCGGCTGTTGTCGGCGAGGCGATCCCAGCGCTGGCCGAACTCGCCGGCATGATCGGCGACCCCGCGGTCCGCCACAAGGGCACCATCGGCGGCTCGCTCGCCAACAACGATCCCACCGCCGATTATCCGGCCGCCGTGCTCGCGCTCGGTGCCACCATCGTCACCAACAAGCGCCGCCTGAAGGCGGAAGAGTACTTTCAAGGCTTGTTCACGACCGCGCTCGAGAGCGACGAGATCATCACCAAGGTTATGTTCCCGCTGCCGAAGAAGGCCGCCTATATCAAATTCCGCAACCAGGCATCGCGCTACGCACTGGTCGGCGTGTTCGTCGCCAAGCGTCCGTCGGATGTGCGTGTCGCCGTCACCGGCGCCGGCTCCGAAGGCGTCTTCCGCGTCACTTCATTCGAGGAAGCATTGAAAAAACGCTTCTCGCCGAAAGTGCTCGATGGCTTGACGGTGCCGGCGGAAGGGCTGAACAGCGATTTGCACGGCAGCGCCGAATATCGCGCGCATCTGATCGCCGTGATGGCGCACCGCGCGGTCGAAGCCGCGACCGGCAAATCGTGACGCGGCCAATCTCTGGCTCATCAAGGCTGGCTTTGCCATGACCGCATCGGCGCTGCCCAAATCTGTCGATGCCATGCTCGAGTTGTTATCCTCGCGGGGCTACCTCGCCGAGCGTTCGCTGGCCACGGTAACCTACCTATCGCTCCGCATGGGCCGGCCGCTGTTTCTCGAAGGCGAGGCCGGCGTCGGCAAAACCGAAATCGCCAAGGTTTTGTCTGCGGCCCTGGGGCGAAAGCTGATCCGGCTGCAATGCTACGAAGGCCTTGACGTCGCCTCCGCCGTCTATGAGTGGAACAGCGCGGCGCAAATGATCGCGATCCGGCTGGCGGAAGCGACCGGCGACACCGATCGCGAGCAGCTCTCCAGCGATATTTTCGCCGAGCGCTATCTGATCAAGCGGCCGCTGTTGCAGGCGCTTGAGCCGGATGTTGCCGGCGCGCCGGTGCTTCTGATCGACGAGCTCGACCGCGCCGACGAGGCGTTCGAGGCCTATCTGTTGGAAATTCTCTCGGACTTCCAGGTCACGATTCCCGAACTC
>DATBYN010000538.1:0-2040 GCA_036513695.1 Bradyrhizobium sp.
TTCGACCTCAATTTTGAAAACACCCCGGTCGCGACGGTGGCCAAGGTCGTGCTGGGAGACATTCTGGGAACGGGCTACACCATTGATCCCAGGGTGCAGGGCACCGTCAGCCTTGTCTCGGTCAAGCCGGTGGCGAAATCGGACATCGTCTTCGTTCTCGAAAACGCGTTGCGGCTAAGCGGGATCGTGCTGGTTCGCGATACCGCTGGCTATCGTCTCACCCCCGTCGGAGACGCCGTCGGTTCAGGCCGCGTCGATGCGGCCGCGGCCAGTCCGGAGCCCGGCTACGGCGTGTCGGTGGTGCCGTTGCAATATGTTTCGGCGCAGACGGTGCTGAAGCTGATGGACAGTTTTGCGACCAAGGCGGGAATGGTTCGCGCCGACACGACGCGGAATCTCCTTCTGATCCAGGGCAGCGGCGCGGAACGCCGCACGGCCGTGGATACCGCGCTCAGTTTCGATGTCGACTGGATGCGCGGTCAGTCCGTCGGAATTTATCCGATCGCCAATAGCGGACCGGAACCGATCATCGCCGAGCTTGAGAAGATCATGGATTCCGGCGAGAGTGGTCTCAGCCAGAATGTCGTCAAATTTCAAGCAATCAGCCGCCTCAACGCCATTCTGGTGGTGAGCCGAAAGCCGGCCTTGCTTCGGACCGCCGCGATCTGGATCAAGCGCCTCGACAATGCCGACACCGGCAGAACCAGCGTTCACGTTTACCGGGTGAAATATGGTGAAGCCCGCCAGATCGCCCGTGTGCTCAGCGAAATGTTCATCGGCGGATCGTCCTCGGCCTCGCTCGATGCTGCAGGCAGCCAGATCGCGCCGGGATCCGGCCTTTCGGCGACATCCAGCGCCGATCGGCTGTCGCTGAACGGCAACAACGGCGGTTCGTCATCGAACGGCTTTGCATCCCGCTCGATGGGTGGTGGAACCGGCTCCAGCGGCGGGTCGGGCTTTGGCGCCACGCAAACGGCGGGCGCGAACAACGCCTCCGGCAGCGGACCATTGGACAGCGGCGGCGCAAGCCCGGGCGCAGGCGGCAAGCCGATGCTGCAAGGGGTGCGGATCACGGCCGATACGGTCAACAACACGCTGCTGATCTACGCGGATCAGGAAAGCTACCGGATCATCGAATCGACGTTGCAGCAGGTCGACCAACCGCAGCTGCAGGTGGCGATCGATGCCACCATCGCCGAAGTCACCCTCACCAACGAACTCGCCTATGGCGTTCAGTCCTATTTGACCAGCCGCAATCTTGGATTAAGGCCGGACCAGGGCTCGGCGCTCAACACGCAATCGACCGCGGCGCCGGCGGCAGCCGCTGCCGGCACGGTCGCCAATGCCTTCATCAATCGTGCATTCCCCGGTTTCAATTTCCTGATCGGATCGGAGGCGCAGCCGAGCGCCATTCTGGACGCGCTTCATAGCGTCACAAGCGTGAAAGTCCTGTCCAATCCGTCCCTGGTCGTCATCAACAATCAGGTGGCCACACTGCAGGTCGGCGACGTCGTGCCGATTTCCACCGGCAGCGCCACCGTGCTGACGACGAACAATACGGTCGTGAACACGATCGACTATCGCAACACCGGCATCATCCTGCGGGTTTCGCCCCGAATCAACGTCAACGGCAATGTCAGTCTCGATGTCGAACAGGAAATCAGCAACGTCTCGCCGCAAACCGCCGCCAGTTTGACGCCGACGGTATCCGAACGAAAGGTCAGGAGTTCGATTTCGGTGGCGACCGGCCAAACCGTGCTGTTGGCCGGATTGATCAGCGAGCAGCAGAACAAGACCCGCAACGGAATTCCCCTGCTCGATCAGATCCCCGGCCTCGGCGACGGCTTTTCCGCTCAGGATAACAAGACCACGCGCACCGAGCTGATCATCTTCATCCGCCCCCAGATCATCCGCGATGGCACCGATGCTCATTTCGTTGCCGAAGAGCTGCGGTCGAAATTGCGCGGCAACCTGGGTGCGAGCGTTGCGGATGATGTGCGGGTTCCGGGCCCGCACTGATTGCACGGCGGGATCGGAGCA
>DATBYN010000539.1:0-6015 GCA_036513695.1 Bradyrhizobium sp.
TACGCCGCCTTCAGAAGCGAGGCTTTTGTCTCTGCGAACGCCCAGTCGATCCACTGCGTCAGCAGCGCAACGTCCTTGGCTTCCACCGTGGCGCCGCACCAGATGCGCAAGCCCGCCGGCGCGTCGCGATAATGCGCGAAATCATAGCCGGCGCCTTCCTTCTCCACCAAGGCGACCAGCTTCCTGGCAAAATCGGCTTGCGCGTCAGGGGTCAGCGAGGTGATGGCGGGATCGACCACCTTCATGCAAACCGAGGTGTTGGAACGGATCGCGGGGTCCTTCGCCAGGAAATCGATCCACGGCGTTTTCGCCTTCCAGTCGGCGAGCACCTTGGTGTTGGCGTCGGCGCGCGCGATCAGCGCCTTCAGGCCGCCGACCGACTTGCCCCAGTTCAGCGCGTCGAGATAATCCTCGACGCACAGCATCGAGGGCGTGTTGATGGTTTCGCCCTCGAAAATGCCCTCGTTGAGCTTGCCGCCCTTGGTCATGCGGAAGATTTTTGGCAGCGGCCAGGCCGGCTTGTAGGTCTCGAGCCGCTCGACCGCGCGCGGCGACAGCACCAGCATGCCATGCGCGGCCTCGCCGCCCAGCGCCTTCTGCCAGGAGAAAGTCACCACATCGAGTTTTTGCCAGTCGAGCGGCTGCGCGAAGGCCGCCGAGGTCGCGTCGCAGATGGTGAGGCCTTCGCGCGTCGCGCTGATCCAGTCGGCATTGGGCACGCGGACGCCGGAAGTGGTGCCGTTCCAGGTGAAGACGATGTCGGAAGCGGGATCGGCCTTGCTCAGATCGGGGATCTCGCCATAAGCGGCATGCAGCTTGGTGACGTCCTTGAGTTTTAGCTCCTTGACGATATCGCTGACCCAGCCTTCGCCGAAGGATTCCCAGGCGATGGTGGTGACGGGGCGGGCGCCGAGCAGCGACCACAGCGCCATTTCGACCGCCCCGGTATCGGAAGCCGGCACGATGCCGATCTTGTAACCGGCAGGGACTTCAAGCATTTCGCGCGTCAATTCGATCGCGAGCTTGAGCTTGGCCTTGCCGATTTTCGCACGGTGCGAACGGCCTAGCGCGGCGTCCTTGAGATTTTGGGGGTTCCAGCCGGGGCGCTTGGCACAGGGGCCGGATGAAAAATGCGGCACATTCGGCCGCAATGCGGGCTTCGCAGCAGTCATGGTCTATCCTTCCAGATAGTAAGCCTCCCGTTGGGGGGAGGTGTCCCGCCGCGGTCAATAAGGGAATCAGTCTGAATCGTCAAGGAGCTTCTAGGGATCAGGTCTGACCCTGGGGATCAGGTATGACCCTGGGATCACGCTCGATTGATGACTCGGTTTGCGGCTCCGACGGGGCCAGCGGGGCCAATTGCGAATCCAACAGCTCGGCCGCATCGGTGACTAACCTCGCGGCCCTGCGCCGGCTTGCGATCTTCAGGACACTCTTTTCGTTCGCCTGCACGACGTACTCGTTGCCGATCCTGACAATCGTATAATTTTTCATCGGGAAATCCCCAAGCTACACCCGAGCCCGACGGGATACGTCATTCTGTCACGGATTGTTCCGCAGAAATAATTACCGAAGGCTGGTTAGTTTATCGCGCGTTAACCGGATTGAATGGCAAAACGCGTTTCGCAATCGGCCCAAGGCCGCGCCGATTTTGCTGCATGAATGGGCTGTCTCAAAATCGTAACGTCATCCCGACATGGCTCGGCGCAAATCCGAGCCGCTTGTAGAATCGCTGCGCATCGACGCGGCTGTTGTGCGTGAATAGCTCGACCAATTTACATCCCTTGGCGCGGGCCTCCGTGACGGCCCATTGCACAAGTTGTTCGCCGATGCCGCGGCTGCGGCAGCGCGAAGCCACGCGAACGTCCTCGATCATGCCGCGCGAGGCGCCCTGCGAGCTCAATCCCGGCAAGATGCACAGCTGCAGGCAGCCCACCACGGTTCCGTCAGCCTGTTCCGCGACCACGAGCTGGATATGGGAAGCGCTCTCGAGGGTGTCGAACGCAGCGAAATAGGACGGCGGCAGCGGATCTTCCAGCCGCTCGCGGCCGCTGCCGAGCGGATCGTCGGCCAGCATTCCCACGATGACACCGACATCGCCGCGGCGGGCACGCCGGATGGTGACAGGGGAAATCGCGGTCATGGATCGATCCGATAATCTTTAGCGCACCGGCGGCAGGCCAAACACCCGTTCGGCCTCGCCGATCCAACGCCGCACCGCCGCGTAGCCGTCGAGATGAAAGCCGCCCTCATGTGACAGCCGCGTGTAGGCCAAAAGTGCGACATCAGCGAGCGAAACGGCGTCGCCGACCAAAAATCGCGTCGCCGCGAGTTGATGCTCCATCCGCGCCAGCGCGGCATAGCCGCGCTTGACCTTGTCGGGATCGAGATCGGAGGCGGACCTGCCGAGATAGGCCATCTGGAAACGGCACACCGCGATATGAGGCTCGTGGCTGTATTGTTCCCAGAACAGCCATTCGTCCATCTTTGCTTGCGCAAAGGCATCCCCGGGAATGAGGTCACTGCCGCGGGCTAGGTAGCGGATGATGGCGTTGGATTGCGCTAGCGTCCGGCCATCGTCGAACTCGACCGTCGGCACCTGGCCAGCACTGTTGAGTTTGAGGAATTGCGCGCTTCGGGTTTCGTGCTTCAGAATATCGATATCGATCCAGCTGTAGGGCAACGCCAGGTGATCGCAAATCCATTTCACCTTCAGGCAGTTGCCGGATTTTGTATCGCCATAGATTTTCATGGTGCGTTCCCGCTGTTCGGGAACGGTAGACCAACAGGCGGGATCGAGTCTGTCAACAGGTTGGAGCGGCAGCTGTTTGGCGCGAAAGCGCGCGCTCAGAACTTGTAGCCGAGGCCGGCGCGCACGGTGTTGATGTTGGTGTCGGTCGCGGCGGTGAAACGGACATATTCCCACTCGGCGCGCAGGAAGAGACCACCGACCAGATTGACGTCGACGCCAAGGCCTGCCGTGTAACCATAGATCAGGTGGTTGTGCTGGGCATCGTCTGCGAACAATGGCCGCAGCGGGGTGAACGGCCCAAGCGGCGCGAGGCTGATGCCGTCCGTGATCAATACCGAGCGCGAGATGTTGGCATTGCCGAGTGCAAACCCGCCGAAGACGTAGGGCAGGAAACAACCCCAGGCGTAGCCGGCACGGCCGCGGAAGGTCGCCATATCCGAAATCGAGATCGCAGTCGTTGACGTCACCGAAACCGAATGGAAGAAGTTATCGGATAACACACTGCCACTTCTGAGCGCCTTGATCGCGCTGGCCGAACCGCCAAACGAGCCGTGCAGATAGCTCGCTTCAAGGCCGAGGACGATGTCATCCCACTGCGAGTTGTATCCGGTAAAGGCCCCGTAGCCGCTCGAGCGCGACGAATTCTTGCCGAGCTGAAGATTCCATTGTCCAACCCCCATCTGCTGGATGACGTTGTCGGAAATCAAGGCGGCAACCATGTTGGTCGTCGAGCCGTTGAAATTTTCGTCTGACGAACCGTACCCGGCCTGGCCGCCGATGTAGAACCCCTGCCAGTTGACCCTCGGCGCGGAGAGCCCGTCGGTGTAACCGCCGCGCAAAATCGGAAAGTCGGGCAGATCGGCGGCTTGCGCGCCGGACACTGCTCCGAAAATCACCGCCGCCAGCAGAAGTCTACGCATCGCAAACGCTCCATCGAACACCTTGACTTGGCGCCGATCATCGCCCGTTAACCTTAACCAATCGTTGTCGCAGGCGGGCGGGCGCAAAACAAAACGGCGCGGGAAAATCCCGCGCCGTTAGCAAACGTTAACAGATGAGAGGCTCGATCAGCCCTTGGTAACCAGTGGCGGCGGCAGATAGACCGGCGGGCTGCTCAGGTCCCAGCGCACACCGAGCTTCACGTCGTGCGAGGTGATGTCCTTGAACACGAAGCCGCTCTGGTTGACGGTGGTTACGCCATCGAAAGAATTCGTCAGACCCGTCACGCCATCGCCGAGGTTGATGTAGCGGTAGGCGAGTTCGACGGTAAATCCTGGCGCAACCTTGTAGGCCAGACCTGCATGAAGGGCCCATGCAAGATTCCATTTCGATCCCTCGGCCGCGAAGGTCGTCGAGGGGGAAGTACCGACCCCGCTGAACAAGTTCACACCATCATCGCGGAAGCCGCTGATGGTGTTGCGCGCCATGCCGACACCGGCACCGACAAATGGCGTGACACACCACCAGGTCCCAAGGTCAACATAGGCATTGGCCATGGCCACCCATTCGGACTTGCTTGCGGAGTAGTTGTCCGTTTCCGCGAACCCAGCAAACGACGAGTTAAGCGTGCTGAACTGCGATCCGTGAAAATTAGCCTTGCCACGATATTCGCCGGTCAAATCGGCACGGAACCAGTTGTTGAACCGATAGCCGACACCGAGGCCGTAAGAGGTCGAACTGTCGAATCCCATTCCGGTGGTTTGAAAGCCCGCGGGAAACGGCGCCGTCGCCAGTGTGAGATTCTTGACGCTTTGATTGGTCATGCCGATGTCGCCGCGCAGATACCAGCCGCCGAAATCTTCGACCGGGGGCGGTGAATACATTGGCGGCGGCGCAATCGCCATGTCCGCGGCAAACGCCGTCGATGACAACAGGGATGCCGCTCCGGCGGCAACGAGAAACTTAACGCTACGCATTGGCTTCGTCCCTTTGGTCCGGTGAGGCAGACAACGGAGGCCTCACAGCTAAAACTCACGGTCGGACGATGGCACCAAATACTTAAGCGCCGCTTAACCCTAATTCTTAAGGTTGATAATCTCCGAAGATTTTCCTGGTCGGTTGAAATCGAGGGCCGCCAAAAATGGCGGGATCGCCACAATCGCTAACAATGTGTTGATGAAGCGCGACGCTGCCGTCTTCTAATCTCTCCCGCTCTTTCGCCGGGGAGAGGTCGAAATTCGCGGCAGCGAATTTCGGGTGAGGGGCAAGCCGAGGTGCCCTTGCGAATTCAGCGTTCGCGGATGGAAGAGCCCCTCACCCCAACCCTCTCAGGGCGAGCTTCACTCGTCCCGCCCCCGCGAGGAGCGGGGCGAGGGAGCGGTTAGCCCTCGCGCTGCCTCAGTGCGCCATCTTCGGCAGCTTCGGCAGGAACACCGCGAGTAGCCCGATCGCCGGCAGGAAGGCGCAGAGTTGATAGACAAAGGCGATGCCGGTGTGGTCGGCGACCTTGCCGAGCACGGCGGCGCCGAGACCGCCGATCCCGAACGCAAATCCGAAAAATACCCCGGAGATCATCCCGAAGCGGTGCGGCATCAATTCCTGCGCGAACACGATAATCGAGGACGTCGCCGACGAAATGATGAAGCCGATGAACACCGTCAGCACCGCGCTGGCGAACAGGCCGGCATAGGGCAGCGCCAGCGTGAACGGCAGCGCGCCGAGGATCGAGAACCAGATCACATATTTGCGGCCGAAGCGGTCGCCGAGCGACCCGCCGAAGAAGGCGCCTGCCGCGTTCGAGGCGAGGAAGATGAAGAGATAGAGCTGGGCGGCCTGGGTCGAGACGCCGAATTTGTCGATCAGATAGAAGATGTAATAATTCGACAGGCTCGACACATAGAGCTGCTTGGAGAACAACAGCGCGACCAGCACGGTAAGCGCGATCATGACCCGGCGCGAGTTCGGCGCGTCCGGATGCGCCGGCGGCGGCGCCAGCTTTTTCGCCGCGATCTGCGGTTGATACCAGCGCCCGATCCGCCACAGGATCACGATCGCCAGGAACCCGATCGAGGAAAACCAGGCGATGCTCGGCTGGCCGAACGGCACCACGATCAATGCCGCGAGCAGCGGCCCCATCGAGGTCCCAAAGCTGCCGCCAAGCTGAAACACCGATTGCGCAAAACCGTAGCGTCCGCCCGAGGCGAGCCGCGCGATCCGCGCCGATTCCGGATGAAACACCGCCGATCCAAGTCCAACCAGGGAAGCGGCGACCAGGATGATGGGGTATTGCTGCGCGACGCTGAGCAGCAGCAAGCCGAAAAAGG
>DATBYN010000540.1:0-4112 GCA_036513695.1 Bradyrhizobium sp.
GCAAGCTCGAATTCCGGATCGAAGCGGAACGTCCCGCGCAATTGCAGTTCTTTTGTCACGATCGTGTTCACCGGCAGCGTCATTTCGCCGCCGAGCCCGAGCTGCACGATGATGGCCCCGGGGCGCAAGAGATCGAGCGCGGAACGCAGCGCCGCCTGGTTGCCGGAAGCCTCGAACAGGACATCGAACACGCCCTTGCCCGCGCGATAGGGATCGAGCTCTGATGTTTCCGTCGCGCTGTTGACGGTACGGCTCGCGCCGAGTTTTTGGGCGACCGCAAGCGGCGCGTCGGCGATATCGGTCACGACGATTTCCGCGGCACCTCCGTAGCGCGCCACCACGACCATCAGCGCGCCGATCGGACCGCAACCGGTGACAAGGATGCGCTTGCCGAGCAGCGGGCCGGCCTGCTTGCCGGCGTGAAGGCAAACCGCCAGCGGCTCGGCCATCGCGGCTTCGCCGAGCGAGAGCGTATCGGCAATCGGAATTGCCTGCGACGCGTCGACCGTGACGTGCTCGCGAAAACCGCCCTGCACGTGCGGCATGCGCATGGCGCTGCCCATGAAGCGCATGTCGAGGCATTGATTGCGCATTCCCTCGCGGCAATGGATGCAGCTGCCGCAGGGCAAGCTCGGATTCACGGCCACCCGCAGGCCGAGGGAAAGATGCGACACGCCGCTGCCGACCGCTGCGATCGTGCCCGAAATTTCGTGCCCCAGCGCCATCGGCTCTCGGATCCGGACCGTGCCGAATCCTCCGTGATGGTAATAATGCAGGTCCGACCCGCAGATGCCGCCAGCGGCGATTTTTACGCGCACTTCGTTCGCACCGGGCGCGGGATCGGGAACATTGTCGATCCGGAGGTCTTTCGGGGCATGGATGACGACGGCTCGCATGAACTTTGTTCTCCGGTTTTCGTTCGCGCCTACATCGCAGCCAGCATGCCGCCATCGACATAGATGATCTGGCCGTTGACATAGTCGGAGGCGTGTGATGCCAGGAACACCGCCGCGCCGACCAGTTCGTCAGGACGTCCCCAGCGTTTCGACGGGATGCGCGACATCAGCCAGTTGTTAAAATCGGGATTCTTCACCAGCGCCTCGTTCATGTCGGTCAGCATGTAGCCGGGTCCGATGGCGTTGGCCTGGATGCCGCTCGCCGCCCATTCGACCGCCATCGAACGCGTCAGGTTCTTGATGCCGCCTTTGGCCGCGGTATAGGGCGCAATCGTCGGCCGCGCCAATTCGCTTGCCAGCGATCCGATATTGACGATCTTGCCGCGCTCGCGCGGGATCATCCGTTTCGCCGCTTCGCGGCCGATGATGAATGCGCTGGTGAGGTTGGTCTCGACCACCTTGCGCCATTCCGCCGAACTCAATTCGACCAGCGGCTTGCGCAGCTGAATGCCGGCGTTGTTGATGAGGATGTCGATCGCAGTTCCGGCCGCGTCAAAGCTCGCAAAGGCCTCGACGATCGCCGCCTCATCGGTCACATCGAAGGCCACACCGTCTGCCGCGTATCCAGCGGCGCGGATTTCGGCCACGGCGGCTTCGACGCGCGCCGGATCGACGCCGTTGACGATGACCCGCGCGCCCGCTTTTGCCAGCCCTTCGGCGATGGCGCGGCCTAGCCCGCGCGAGGAACCCGTTACCAGAGCGGTGCGGCCGGAGAGATCGAATAACGCCTGTGACATGACAAGAGCCCTCAGATGCAAAACCTTCAGATACTGGTGCGACGCACGGTCAGATCGGAACGGGCAAAGACCGCGGGCTGCAGGTCGATGCAGAGGCCCTCCCCCTGCATCGGATAGACGTAGCCGTCCTTGATCACGGGCATGTTGGTGACGAGCTCGTTATACCAGCCCTTATAGAAGGCGCGCACGGATTCCTGGATCAGCGTATTGGGTTGGCTGAACGACATGTGCACCGCGGCAGCGAATCCGACCGGGCCGATGCAATCATGTGGCGCAAAGGGCCGGTGATAGGTTTCGGCCATGGCGGCGATCTTGCGCCCCTCGGTGAGCCCGCCGGTCCAGCACAAATCTACCATCACCACATGCATCGCGTCGCGATCGAGCATGTCCTTGTAGGGATAGCGTGAGCCGAGCGTCTCGCTGGCGCAGACCCAGACGTCGGTTGAGCGCGCGTATTCCGCGAGCGCCTGCGGGGAATTCATGCGGATCGGGTCTTCGTACCAGGTCGGCTTGTACGGTTCGAGCGCGCGGGCGATCTGTTTTGCCATGGGCAGGTTCCACAATGAATGGAACTCGACCATGATCTCCATTTTGTCGCCGACGGCTTTTCGGATTTTTTCGAATGGTTCGATCGCCCTCTTCATCTGTTCCGCGCTGATGAACAGGCCGTTATTCTCCTGCGCCGCTGGATCGAACGGCCAAATTTTCATCGCGCTAATTCCGCTCTCCAGCAGGCTTTCGGCAAGCGCGTCGGCACGATTCATAAAGCCGTCGAGGTCTTCGTAGGGACCTTCGCCCTGGCCAAGGCTCCAGTTCGACACCGGCCTGATATTGGTGGAGCGGACGTATTTGTAACCCGCGCAGGTGTTGTAGATGCGCTGCTTGTCGCGGCACAGACCGCCGAGCATCTGATGCACCGGCTGGTGGCAGGCCTTGCCGAACAGGTCCCACAGCGCAATGTCGATCGCGGAAGCGGCGCGATATTCGACCCCGGTCGAGGATTGCGCCATCGGCAGATTGAGCATGTCGCGATGGATCGCTTCGATATGCAAGGGATCGCGGCCGAGCAGCCGGCCTGCAAAGGTGTCGTGGATCTGGGCCTCGACGGCGCCGGCGCCGTAGAAGGTCTCGCCAAGCCCGATCAAGCCGGCATCGGTGTGCACGCGAACCCACAGCACATTGGCGAATTCTTCCGTGCGCAGGGTCTCGATCGCTGTGATTTTCACGAGCCGGCATCCTCCCATCCATGATGGCCTCGCTCGTCACGGGGCTCTTATTCGTTGCAGCAGCGGCCGCGGTTTGGAACCGCGGCAGCGCCTGGTAAAACATAACTCCCATTGTAATATATCACAATATGTTTTATCGGTGGCCCCTTAAGGCTGCCGTCACAACGAAAAATCGCGGCCGGAGGGAGAGGAATGGCAAGGCGCAAAAGCGCTCTCGGACTGGTCCGTTCGGACGAAGGCGCGCCCGCGAGGCGCAACCGCGTCAACTTCTTCGAACTCGCCTATCAGCGCATCGAAGATCTTCTGGTCAATTGCGAATTGAAGCCGGGACGGTTCCTGACGGTGCAGGAACTGCAGGATGTGACGGGGTTCGGACGCACCCCGGTACATAACGCCGTGAACCAGTTCGCCGCCGACACGCTGATCGCGATCCAGCCTCGCCATGGCCTGCAGATCGCGCCGATCGATCTTTCGCGCGAGCGGCTGCTGCTTGGGCTGCGCCGCGACATCGAGCGCTTCGTGGTCAAGCTCGCGACCGAGCGCGCCAGCCTCTCGCACCGCAATCAGGCGCTCCACATCGAACGGATGCTGAAGGAAAAACACGACTCGATCACGCTCGACCAGTTCAACAAGCTCGACCGGCGCGTCGATGCGTTGCTGCTGGAAGCCTCCGGCGAGCCGTTCCTGACGCATACGCTGCGGCCGCTGCATACGATTTATCGCCGCATCGGCTTCATCCATCATCGTTATATGCCGGGGCAAGCCGACCTTTCAGGCACCATCGACAATCATGTCGCGATCCTCAATGCGTTTGCGAACCGGCGCGTCGATCGCGCGGTGACCGCGACCGACGCGCTGATCGACTTCATGGACAGCATGTTCGATGGCATGGAATCCGGTATCGATCCGAGCCTGCTCGACTGCAGCATCGAACCGCTGCTCGGCGTGTAACAACCGATTTACAAAAGGCTTCAGGGAGAAACCAAGATGACGACGGCAGCGCTTCCACATCAAGCGGCGATGGATAGCGCCGTCCGCTACCTCATCAGCAAATATAGCCCCAAGGGCAACAAGGTCGGATGGCTGATGATGGCCTCGATCCTGGTCGAAGCCTGGGATCTCTACTCGATCGCGTTCGTCCTGATCTTCATCCGCGATCAGTTCCACCCCGACCCGTTCCTCCTGGGTCTCGC
>DATBYN010000541.1:0-3106 GCA_036513695.1 Bradyrhizobium sp.
GTTTGCACTGAACATGCCGGTGAAGACGAAAGATTTCCATATTCTACAGGGCGAGCCGAAGGGATGGCGTCGTTTGTCCCCGTCCGGCGCGGACGTCACGTCATGGTTTTGCGGCGATTGCGGCGGAAGAATTTACGGCGAACGCGTTGGCCGTCCGCAATCGATCAACATTCGCGCCGGAACGCTCGACGATACGAAATGGCTGGTTCCAGTCGCGCATATGTACATGCGAAGCGCGCAACCGTGGGTTCAGCCGGCGGAGCACGCCGAATGCCACGAGGTCGCGCCGAACGATTTTCAAGCGGCGGCCAGGGCCTGGCGCGCGATGTGGCCGGAATTCTTCCCGCAACGGTAGTTGCATATTTCCGGGAGCGCGAATGCGCCGAGCCTTTGCGCGCCTTCACGAGGTTGATCAAATTCCTTCGCATTCGGGCCGGGCGCCTTCGCGCGCTGACGGGGCGCGCGGATTGTATTGCTTGACATGTGACCAAATGGTCACCTATTATCCGCGATATGGATGCCGTGTTCAGAGCCCTCGCGGACCCGACACGTCGCAGCCTGCTCGACGAGTTGTTCAAGCAAGATGGGCAAACGTTGAGCGCGCTCGAGGAGCGGCTGCCGATGACGCGCTTCGGGGTGATGAAGCACCTGAAGGTGCTCGAAGAGGCCGGCCTCGTCGTGAGCAGGCGGCGCGGGCGCGAGAAATTGCACTTTCTGAACCCAGTTCCAATCCGACTCGTCCACGACCGCTGGGTGAGCAAATACGCCGAACCGTGGGCTGCGGGACTGAGCGACCTCAAGCACAAACTGGAGAAAACGATGGAGAAGGTTTTCGAAATCTACATCAAGACGACGCCCGAGCGTCTCTGGCACGCCATCACCGACACCGAGATGCGACGCAAATACAACTTCGGAGCGGTCGTCACCTCGGATTGGACGCAGGGCTCGCGCTTCGAGGGCCGCGGCAACGGAAACCTGATCTTCGAGGGCGAGAATCTCGAGGTCGATCCGCCGCGCAGGCTGGTCCAGAACTTCAGGGCCTTGTGGGGCGAGGACGTGAAGGGCGAGGGGAGTTCGCGGGTGACCTGGGAGATCGAACCGATCGGCGATTCATGCCGGTTGACGGTGATCCACGATCAACTGCGCGAAGGCGCCAACAACCAGCTCTATGGCGGCTGGCCGATGGTTCTCTCCGGCATCAAGACGCTGCTCGAGTCCGGCGAAATTCTGACAACGCCCGGATCGCTGCGCTGGATGCAAGGCGTCAACGTGCAACTGCCCGAATTACGCTGATCGCGATCAAACCATGGATGGAATAAAGAACATGCCAAAACTGGTGGTCTACAATGCGGTGTCGCTGGACGGATACTTTACCGACACCAATGGTGACATGAGCTGGGCCCACAAAAGAGATACGGAGTGGCAGGCCTTCGTCTCGGAGAACGCCAGCGGCGGTGGCCAGCTGTTGTTTGGCAGAGTGACCTATGACCTGATGGCAAGTTTCTGGCCGACGCCCCTTGCGGCCCAAAGCAATCCAATCGTCGTTGAGCGGATGAACAGTCTGCGCAAGTTCGTATTTTCGACGACGCTGGAAAAAGTATCATGGAACAACACCACGCTGCTGAAGGGCGACTTGACGACGGAAGTCCGCAAGTTAAAGCAGCAGCCCGGTCCGAACATCGTGATCATGGGAAGCGGAAGTATCGTCGCGCAATTGGCGGATGCTGGATTAATCGACGAATACCAGATCGTGCTTAACCCGCTCGTCGTCGGCAATGGCCGGACGTTATTCGAAGGTGTCAAGAACAAGCTGCCGATGAAGCTCGCCAAGTCACGAGCCTTCGGTAACGGCAATGTCGTGCTGTTCTACGAGCCTTTGGCGTGAAGGAGGATCGTGCCGTCAAGTCGATGGGCGCGCGCCGCGCGGATGTCGGCGCGGCGCGTCTGCCGGACGCAGATTTTTCAGAAATCGTTCGGTATCGAATCCTGATCGGCCGATACCGGGCCCCATTCGCTATCCCACCATCCGCTCGCGGCCGACCCAGAAACCTGCTTTGAGCACCTTCTTGTCGACCTTGCCGACGGCAGTCATCGGCAACTGGCTGACGAATTTGATGTGTTTTGGCGCATGCGCGGAGCCCTTGCGTGCCTTCACGAGATTGATCAGTTCCTCCGCATTCGGCCGTGCGCCTTCGCGCGCGACGACGATGGCGGTAACCGCCTCGCCCCATTTGTCGTCGGGCACGCCGACCACTGCGACCATGGCGACATCGGCGTGCTGGGAGAGCACGTCCTCCACCTCGCGTGGAAAGATGTTAAAACCGCCGGAGACGATCATGTCCTTCTTGCGGTCGAGGATGAACAAATAGCCGCGCTCGTCGGCGCGCGCGATGTCGCCGGTATGCAGCCAGCCGCTTTTGAGGGTTTCCGCGGTCTGCTCGGGTCGCTTCCAGTATTCCGTCATCACATGCGGTGCCCGCACGCAGATCTCGCCGGGCTCGCCAGTTGCGACCTCCCGGTCGTTTTCGTCGAGGATTTTTACTTCGCAGGCGGCGATCGGAAATCCGCAGGACAAGAACAGCTCGGGCGTCTTCGGGTCATGATCCCGCTTGCGCAGCACCGACACCGGATAGCACTCGGTCTGGCCGTAGAGCTGCGAGAACACCGGGCCGATCCGCTCGATGCCTTCGACCAGCCGGCTCGGCGACATCGCGGAGGCGCCGTAGAGCAGCAATTCGAGCGAGGAGAGATCGGTCTTGTCGAGCGCGGGGTGATCCAGCAGCACATAGATCATGGTCGGCACGAACAGCGTAAAATTGATGCGCTCGCGCTCGATCGTCTTCAGCACCGCCTCCGGATCGAATCCCCTGAGCATATGCACGGTGCCGCCGCGCATCAGCGACGGCAGCACTTTTGTGCCGGCGACGTGGCTTATCGGCGCGACCGTCAGATAGCGCGGCGCCTCGGGAATCTCGAAGTCGGACAGGATCGCATTGGCGAACCCGCCAAGTTCCCGATGGGTGCGCAGCGCGCCCTTGGATTTTCCGGTGGTGCCGCCGGTGTAATTCAGCGTCGAGACGTCGTCGGGACCGGCCAGGCAGATCGG
>DATBYN010000542.1:0-4412 GCA_036513695.1 Bradyrhizobium sp.
CGTGATGATGTCGCCATGATCAATGATGCGCCGATTTGTGTCGACGACGATTTTCGGAAAACGCTTCGCCAGCGCCATTGCGTACATCTGATGCGTGGCAACCGACTGCCCGTCCATCAGACCCGTTGCGGCAAGGATAAACGCGCCCGAGCACAGGGAAACCAAGGCGGTGCCGGCGGCATGACGGTTACGAACCCACGAAACAACGCCGGCAGGTATATCAGGATCTGGGTCCACCATGGTCGGCGGGATGATTAACGTCCGCGGCTGTGGGCTGTCGCGCGGTGCGCTGTCGTAGATGCATGAAAGATTCGTGTCGGAGGCATCGATGGGCTTCCAGTGCGTGACGCGAAGCGCGGTTTGGCCAGATCGCCGTTGATCGAGTGCAATCGTGCAGGCGATGCGGAACAAATCGGTCAGGCCCAGGATGCATGCCACCTGTGCGCCGGGGTAATCTACGATGCCGACTTCGTGTGCGGCTCTTTCAGACATCGCTTTGTCCCTCCCGATCAAAACTTTGACCCTTCCGGCAATTGAAGATGCCGAGGGAGCGGAAACATCTTAGCAAAATCAGCATCGGTCGAAGGAACTAAATAATGGAAGGCGCTGCGACATATCGGGCCGTGCAGGCGGTGAGCCCAGGCAAGCTCGAGCTAACCGAAAAGCCGGTGATCGATCCGCCAGAGGGCCATGTCCGCATCCGTGTCGAGGCTTGCGGCGTGTGCCATTCGGATTCAGCGACCGTGGAGGGAACCTTGCCGATCGAGTGGCCGAGGGTGCCTGGCCACGAAGCGGTCGGGCGGATCGACGCAATCGGAGAAGGCGTCCAAGGCTGGAAGATGGGCCAACGCGTCGGCGTCGGATTCCTCGGCGGTAGTTGCGGCTACTGTGTGTACTGCCGCGATGGCGATCTCGTGAACTGTACCAACCAGGGCTACACTGGGGTGCAGCACGACGGCGGCTACGCCGAGATGATGATCGCCAAGTCAAGCGGCCTGATCGCAGTGCCGGACGATCTCTCCTCGGTCGATGCGGCGCCACTGTTGTGCGCCGGCCTGACGACTTTCAGCGCGCTCAGGAACGCGCCGGCGCGGGCGGGAGACCTGGTCGCGGTGTTCGGGGTTGGCGGACTAGGCCACCTCGGGGTGCAATATGCGCGTCACATGGGGTTCGAGGTCGTCGCGATCGACCGCGGAAGCGACCGGGCCGAGCTTTCGAAAAAACTGGGCGCGCACCACTATATCGACAGCTCCACCACCGATGTCGCCAAGGCTCTGCAGGCGCGTGGGGGTGCGCAGGTGGTGCTTGCCACCGCCTCGGGCGGCAAGGCAGTTGCCGCCGCTCTTGGTGGCTTGCGACGCGGTGGCGTCGTGATTTCGCTCGGCGCGACCGATGAGCCGATCGAGTTGTCGGCGTTCGAACTTCTATTCAAGCAACTTGGTGTCGACGGCGCCCTCACGGGTACCCCCGAGGCCGGCGATGCGACGCTCCGATTCAGTGTGCTCAGCGACGTCGCCGCTATAGTCGAGACCATGCCGCTCGAGCGGGCTGCGGAGGCCTACGCGCGCATGATGTCCGGCGAAGCACGTTTTCGGATGGTTCTGACCATGGCGTAGGCCGCGCCGCCAACAGCAGCCCCAATGGAGGTCATATGAGCAACAACCCAGATGTGAAGGCGATCACCAAAAAGTTTTTTGCCGCCTACGACGCTCACGACGTCGAAGGCATGCTGGCTCTTTGCGCTGACGCCGCACAAGGACGATACCTTCCCTATGGCAAGAACAGTGTCATGCCGATCCGGGGCGGCCTCGAAAAAATCTGGCACGGCTTTCCGCAGGCCGTACCGGATTTCGGGGTCGAAATAGCTGAGATGATCCCAGGCGAAGAGAACACCATCGTGGTGCAGGCATTGCTTGGTGGGACTATGCCGGCAGATGTCCCAGGCCTTGTAAAGAAAGGCGAGGTTGGACGCATCGCGCACGCTTATATCATCCGCTTCAACAGGGACGGCAAAATATCGCGCTTGGATTGTTACTGGGACAACACCGCCATCAACGCCATTAAGGCGAGCGCTTTGTAAGCATGTTCCGGAGAAACCCAATGAACAAGTTCCAGGATATCTTCGACGCGCAGAAGGCGCTGTTCGCCTCCGGGATCACCCGTACCTACGAATGGCGCGTCGACCAGCTCGACCGCATGGCCCGCATGATTCGGGAGAACGAGGGGCGCTTCCAGAAGGCGATGGCCAAAGACTTCAAGACCGCCTCGCAAGAATACATCTTCGAGACCGGGGCGTCGGCCGGCGAGTCCGAGGTCCAGAAGAGCCAGTTGAAGGAGTGGATGAAGCCGGTCGAGGCGACCATCCCACGCTTCTTGGCCAAGACCGGCCATAAGGGGTTAATTTATCGCGAGCCATATGGTGTGGCGCTGATTATCGGCCCGTTCAACGGGCCCTTGCTCTTGCTGATCCGCCCGGCGCTCGCGGCGCTCGCGGCCGGCAACACCTGCATTCTGACGCTGAGTGAAGCGCTCCCGGCAACGACCGAAGTGCTGCTCGAGCTTGTCCCGAAATATTTCGATCCGAGCGCCGTGACCGCCGTGCCGGGCGGCAAGGAGACGAATACCGAACTCCTGAAGCTGCCTAACGACTTCATCTTTTTCACCGGCAGCACATTCGTCGGCAAGATCGTCGCGCGGGCGGCCGCGGAAACCCTCACGCCGGTCCTGCTCGAACTTGGTGGAATGAATCCGGCGGTCGTGGACGCGACGGCCAACATTCCCGACGCGGCGAAGAAGATTGTCTGGGGCGCGATGGCCTGGGGCGGCCAATGGTGCACCTCGCCTGGATACGCCTATGTCCAAGAGTCCGTTGCGGACGCCTTCGTCGCCGAGGCCAAAAAGGCACTGCTGGAATTGTTCGGTGACGATCCGAAGTCCAATACCGACTATTCGCGGATCATCAACGCGCGCACGGTCGATCGGCTGGCCGCGCTCATCGACCCCGCTAAGGTCGTCGCCGGCGGCAAGTCGGATCGGGATGCGCACTACCTCGATCCCACGCTTCTCTATCCCATCACATGGAACGACAAGATCATGGACGACGAGATCTTCGGTCCGATCCTGCCGATTCTGACCTACAAGTCCTTCGACGAGGCGATGGCGCGGATGGCGAAGACAGGACGTCCGCTCGCTGGCTTCATCTTCAGCCGCGACCAGAAGACCATCGACCGGTTCATCGGCGAGCTGTCCTTCGGTGGGGGCGGGGTGAACCTGGTCAACGTTCACCTTTTCGTCGAGACCATGCCGTTCGGCGGCACCGGATCCGCCGGGATCGGCCACTATTACGGCAAATATGGCTTCGACGCGCTCACCCACGCCAAATCGATGCTGATCTCCCCGCCCGACGTGGCGATCGAACACCTATACTCGCCCTTCACCGACGAAAAGAACCGGGCGCTGCATCAGTGGTTTGAGTATTGAGGCGAGCATGGCCTTGGCACGTTTGAAATCGGTGGCCGGTGTTACAATTCCGGATACGGCGCTGTGTAATGCCGCAGTCGACCTGTTGGAGTCTAGTTCACCGGGGTTTCTCTGCACTCATTGTCTTCGAACATACATTTTCGGCAGCCTTGCTGTCAGGGGCCTCGGCCGTTCGGTGGTCGATGAGGAAGCCGCTTTTTGCGGCGCGGTTTTGCACGACCTCGGACTGGTTCCTCCTTACCGGCGCGACAATCGGTTTGAGGTGGATGGCGCGGATGCTGCTCGCCAGTTCTGCTCAAAGCATCAGGTGGCGCCAGAGCGCGCCGATCTGGTTTGGAAGGCGATCGCCTTGCACACCTCTCCGGGGATCGCAACTCGGTTGGCAGACGAGATAGCATTGGTCCACCTCGGCGCCGGACTCGAGTTGTTGGGTCTAGGCCTTGATCAAGTGCCGCCGCAGGTCGTCGAGGAAGTGCTCGAAAGATATCCGCGGATGAACTTCAAAGCCGAATTCCGAAATCTGTTGGTCGAGCACTGTCGGAATAATCCGGCCGCCCAAGTCTTAAACTGGACCGACGATGTTGGGCGCACCGCCGGCTGCAAGTTGCAGGGTCAGCCAATCCCGACGGCATCACAATTGATGTCGGCCGCGCCGTATGACGAGTGACCCGACTCATTGGCCGGCTTTCTTGGGTCGCGTTTGCTGGGAAGCAACGCAACCAGTGGACCGCACATTGGCGATTTGAGGGTCTGCATTGCACAAAGCTGCAAGCGCTGCGCCGAATGCCCGCTAATGGGAGTCGGGTAGGATCGAGGCGCGGATCGGGCTTCGAATGATGCCGACGTTTCCTCGATCCCCCCTATCATCCGTACGGCGGGTTTTCCCCAGTACGGCTGGAAGGCTGGCTTTCCAAGCGGTGCCTTCCTGGATG
>DATBYN010000543.1:0-8186 GCA_036513695.1 Bradyrhizobium sp.
CGGCGGATGATCAAGGCTATTCCTCCGGCAAGGTGCCCCAACGTCTTCCCGATCGAAGAGCGATACCTAGAAATGGTTAATGGGCTTTTTACGATTCCTGCCGGCCCTTAACAACCCGTGGAATTTGGCAACAGCGCGGCGTAGCGCCGCGCCGGGAGGTCAATTATTGCGTGAATTGTCCTCCTTTAGGCTAAAAGCCAGCCGGAATTGGAAATTTGACGATGCCTCTACGCGATTTTGATCGACCCCGGCTGTTTGTCGACGCCGCGCTGGCAGCGGGTGAGACGGTCGCGCTCGAGCGCAGCCAGAGCAATTATCTCGGCAATGTGCTCCGCCTTGCCACCGGCGAATCGATCCTGGTGTTCAACGGACGCGACGGCGAATGGCAGGCAGCGATCGGAGGCCGCAAGCGCCCGGACAGTCTGACGATTGTCGCGCAAACCCGGCCGCAGGACCGCCTGCCCGATCTCGCTTACGTCTTTGCGCCGCTCAAACATGCGAGGCTCGACTATATGGTGCAGAAGGCGGTCGAGATGGGGGCCTCATCGCTGCAGCCGGTTCTGACCCGCTTCACCCAGGTCTCGAGGGTCAATGGCGAGCGGATGCGCGCCAATGTCATCGAGGCCGCCGAGCAGTGCGGCATTCTCAGCCTCGCCGAGGTCGCCGAACCCATGCCGCTCGATCGCTATTTGAGCCAGCGCGACCAGGCGCGCCTGCTGGTGTTCTGCGACGAGGCGGCTGACCTCTCGGACCCGATACAAGCGCTGGGAAAGCGGACGGCCACGGGCGGGATCGACGTCCTGATCGGCCCCGAGGGCGGATTCGCCGAAGAGGAGCGCGCGGTCCTGCTGCGGCAGCCGAAAACCCTGCGGCTTTCGCTGGGGCCGAGGGTGCTGCGCGCCGATACCGCCGGTGTGGCGGCGCTGGCACTGGTGCAGGCGGTGCTGGGCGACTGGGCCGGGCCCGGCGGCTAGCCTTGGCCGTTTTGCCCGCTGAAGCCACTTGATTAAGCGACTTGATTAAGCCCCTTGGCCGATCCCTGTCGAAACCTGCCGGCGGCCATGCTAAGGGCTGCGCCCTGACCGCCGGATTCCTGATTTTTCGGCCCCATTTGGACCACAAGATGACCCCGACCGCCGCCCCTCGTGCGACCGGATCCGCCGCCTGGGCGGACGGCCTGCTATTGTCGTTCGCGCAGGCCGGCTACGTCCGGGCTGAGCCTGCGATCCTGCAGCCGGCCGAGCCGTTCCTCGATCTGTCCGGCGAGGACATCCGCAAGAGCCTCTATTTGACCACCGACGCCGGCGGCGAGGAACTCTGCCTTCGCCCCGATCTCACCATTCCGGTGGCGCGCGATTATCTCGCCTCCCCCCACGCCGGAAAGCCTGCCGGGTTCAGCTATCTCGGGCCGGTGTTTCGCTATCGCGGCGGCCGCGGAAGCGAGTTCCTGCAGGCCGGCATCGAATCCTTCGGACGGCAGGATCGCGCCGCGGCCGACGCCGAAATGCTGGCGCTGGCGCTTCAAGCCACCGCCGCGGTCGGGCTGACCAAGGTCGAAATCCGCACCGGCGACGTGGCGCTGTTCAACGCGCTGATCGATGCGCTCGAGCTCTATCCGGTGTGGCGGCGGCGGCTGATCAAGGATTTCAATCGCAAGATCACGCTGGAGCAGGATCTCGAGCGGCTGACGCTGGCGACCGGGAAGAGCCGCAACGAATATGAGGGCGTGCTCGCAGCGCTCGCGGGCTCCGATCGCAAGGCGGCGCTGGCGCTGGTGACCGATCTGATGTCGATCGCCGGCACCACCAATGTCGGCGGGCGCTCGGTCTCTGAAATCGCCGACCGCTTCCTCGAACAGTCGACCCTGAAGGGCGGCGCGCTGCCGCGCAACGCGCTCGAGACGATCAAGCGGTTCCTCGCAATCGCGGGCGACCCCGATCAGGCAGTCGCGCAATTGCGCGCGCTGGCGGCCGACGCAAAGCTCAATATTACCGCGGCGATCGACCAGTTCGAAAGCCGCGTCGGCTTCATGGCCGCGCGCGGCATCGACATACGCGCGACGCGGTTTTCGACCTCGTTCGGGCGCGGCCTCGATTACTATACCGGCTTCGAGTTCGAACTTCATGCCAAGGATAACGGCGTCGAGCCGTTGGTGGCAGGCGGACGCTATGATGGATTGATGACCCAGCTTGGCGCCGCCGTCCCGATCCCTGCGGTCGGGTTTTCGATCTGGGTCGAAACCCTGACGCAAATCGCGGGTCAACCTGCCGCGAGCAGGAGCGCGTCATGACGACACCCTTTGTGCTTGCGGTGCCGTCGAAAGGCCGTCTGCAGGAAAACGCCGAAGCCTTCTTCACCCGCGCCGGCCTTGGCTTGGCAAAGCCGCGCGGCGCCCGCGACTATCGCGGCACCATCATGGGCCTTGACAGTGTCGAGATCGCCTATCTCTCGGCGAGCGAGATCGCCTGGCAACTGGCGCGCGGCATGGTCCATCTCGGCGTCACCGGCGAAGATCTGGTGCGCGAGACCATCCTCGACGCCGACAAGCGCGTCTTGCTGATCGACAATCTCGGCTTTGGTCACGCCAATGTCGTGGTGGCGGTGCCACAGGCCTGGATCGATGTCCGCACCATGGCCGATCTCGACGACGTCACCACTGGCTTCCGTGCCCAGCATAACCGGCGGATGCGGGTGGCAACCAAATACATCAATCTAACCCGAACCTTCTTTGCCTCCCACGGCGTCGTCGATTACCGCATCGTCGAGAGTGCCGGCGCGACCGAGGGCGCGCCCGCGGTCGGCACCGCCGAGATGATCGTCGATATCACGACAACAGGCGCGACCTTGGCCGCCAACGGCCTCAAGGTGCTCGACGACGGCGTGATCCTGCGCAGCCAGGCCAATCTCGTGGCGTCGAAGGACGCCGACTGGTCGAGCGAAGCGCGCGAGACTGCGCGGGTCATCCTCGATCATATTGCGGCCCGCGCCCGCGCCAGCAAATACCGGGAAGTCCGCACCCGCTTCAAGGAATGCACCGCCGCGCTGCTCGCGGAAGCGCATAACCGTTTCGGGGTGGTCTCGCCGTTCGGCGGGCCGACATCGTCGGGAATGGTTACACTGCACTGCCCACCGGCGCAACTTTACGCGCTCGGCAGTTTTCTGCGCCAGCATGGCGCGGACACGGTGTCGGTCGCTTCCCTCGACTATGTGCTCGATCGCGACAATCCGTTGTTCGCCAAGCTTGAGGCGTTCCTGCGACAGTGAAGCGCATGTCCGTTCATCGTTGCGACAGCTAGCAACGGGTAGCATATGTTGCCATTTGAATGGTTTGGAACCTGACCGATGGTGCTGGGTAGCGATGTTTCCGGCTTGACGACCACTGCGGCCAATGCGGCGGCGCAGGGGCTGTCGATTGTCGTGCCCGTGTACAACGAGGCAGCTGGGCTTTCGTCCCTGCACCAGCGGCTTGGCGCGTTGGCGAAGACGCTCAACAGCGCTTACGGCCTAGGCAGCGAGGTCGTCTATGTCGACGACGGCAGCACCGATGCGACGCTTGCCATTGCGCGCGCGCTCGCCCCCGATGGGCTCGATGTTCAGGTCGTGTCGCTGTCGCGCAATTTCGGCAAGGAAGCCGCTCTGATGGCTGGCCTCGACCACGCCAGGCGCGGCGCGGTGCTATTCATGGACGGGGACGGCCAGCATCCGCCGGACCTCGTCGAAAAACTGGTCGGCCATTGGATCGATGGCGGCTTTGACGTGGTCTATACCGCGAAGGCCCATCGCGACAATGAAACGCTGCTGCGGCGGTTTGCCGTACACGGCTTCTACGCGCTGATCAATTGGGGCGCACGCCAAAAGATCCCGGAAGATGCCGGCGACTTCCGCCTGTTGTCGCCGCGCGCGGCCGCCGCGTTGCGGCAGCTTCCCGAGCGCAATCGCTTCTTCAAGGGGCTCGCGAGCTGGATTGGTTTCCGCCAGATCCGCGTCGACTACGAGCCGGCCGCGCGCGCGCACGGCATGACCACGTTCAGCCCCGGCCGGCTGGTCGGGCTCTCCATCGAAGGCCTGACCTCCTTCTCCGTGGCGCCGCTGCGCTTTGCGAGCCTGCTCGGCGTCTTGCTCGCTTCCGCAGCCTTCCTGTTCGGACTCTCGATCCTCTGGGAAACCTGGACCACCGGCAAATCGGTTCCCGGCTATCCTTCGCTGGTGGTCGGCCTGATGACCATTGGCGGGGTGCAGCTCATCATGATCGGCATCGTCGGCGAATATATCGGCAAGATTCTCTCCGAGCTGAAAGCCCGCCCGATCTATTTCGTGGCCGAGCACAGCGTCAAACGCATCGAGGCGGAAGCAGCACCAAGCGTCAGCGAACGGACCGCGGCCGAATGAACGACGCCGCGCCGCGTCGCATCTGGCTCTGCGCCGACGATTACGGAATCAGCCCCGGCGTCAACCGCGCCATCCGCGACCTGATCGAGCGCGGCCGTCTCAATGCGACCTCGGTGATGGTGGTGGGCCCCGCGATCGGCCGCGACGAAGTTGACGCGCTTCGTGCCGCCGCCGCCACCAGTCCGCGCTGCGCCATCGGCCTGCACGTCACGCTGACGGCACCGTTTCGTCCGCTGACGATGCACTTCCAGCCGGTCGACGGCGGCTTGTTTCTGAGTTTTCCGAAACTGTTGCGCGCGGGCCTGTTGCGGCGGCTCGACCCGGAAATCATCCGCGCCGAATTGATGGTGCAGTTTTCGGCGTTCAGCGACATGTTCGGCCGTGCGCCTGATTTCGTCGACGGCCACCAGCATGCGCAATTATTTCCGCAAGTGCGTGACGCGTTTCTGGCGGCGGTGCAGGAGGCGGCGCCCAACGCCTGGGTTCGCCAGGGCGGGCGCAATCAGGCTTTGGTGCAACGGCTCGCCGCACCAAAGGCGCTGTTCCTCGACATCTTGAGCGCGCAGTTTCGCACCCGCGCCTTGCGCGCCGGCCTCGCCTTCAATCCCGCCTTCGCCGGCGCCTATGATTTTTCGCGACAACCCGATTTCGGCAGTTTGATGCGACAGTTTCTCGACGGACTGCCGGACGGCGGTCTGATCATGTGTCATCCCGGTTTTGTCGATGAGACCCTCGTCAGTCTCGATCGGCTCACGGTCCAGCGCGAAAATGAACACGCCTTTCTCGGCGGCGAGGATTTTCCGCGCCTGTTGGCGGCGAACAAAGTTACATTGGCCTGACTTCCATCAAGAAATAGGCCGGGCCGGTTGTAGCATACCTAAATTTAATCCCGCGCCCCCACTACTGGCGACATAAAGCCCCCCTACATCTCCCCCGCGCTTCGACGCGAGCGAGGGAGAAAATCCATGACACCGCAAGAACGCCAATTGGTTGACGACCTTTTCGACCGCCTCTCCAAGGTGGAGAGCGCGCCGCGCGATCCGGACGCCATCGCGGCGATCTCGGAAGGCTTGCGTAAGGCGCCCAACGCGGTTTACGCGCTGGTGCAGACCGTGCTGCTGCAAGATGAAGCGCTCAAGCGCGCCAACGCCCGGATTCAGGAGCTGGAGGCGCACGGCCCGGCCGAAGCGCATCAATCCGGCGGGTTCCTCGATTCGATGCGCGAGACAATTTTCGGGCAAAATCCGCCCCGCGGCTCGGTGCCGAATGTTCCACCACCGCAAGCCTCCAGCCGCCCGGTTTGGAACAGCGGCCAGGTGATGCAGCAGGCGCAGCCTCCCGGACAATACGCTCAGGCGCCCTATGGTCAGCCTGCCTACGGTCAGCCGCCCTACGGTCAGCCCGGCGGGTTCCAGAGCCCGTTCGGCGGCGGTGGCAGCTCGTTTCTCGGAACCGCGGCCGCGACAGCAGCCGGCGTGGTCGGCGGATCGCTGTTGCTCAACAGCATCCGCGGGATGACGGGCGGTGGCAGCCATCAGGCCTTCGGCGACACCGCAGGCGTTGGTGACAAGGCCGTCAGCCAATCTCCATCGAGCGACCAATCCGGCAGCAATCTCGCCCATGACGCAGGCGTCGACGATATCGGCTCATCGGCCGGCCGCGCCGACGACAATTCCCGCGCCGGATTGGTCGACACGGCGTCGAACGATGACAATTCTTCGTCCAATGATTACGGCGACGACCGCGACGCCATGGATCTGGATTCCGACGATTTTGGCACCGACGGCGACAGCGATTACGCCTGATCTCTTTCGAAACGCTGCAAAACAAAACGGCCGCCCCGATCAGGCGGCCGTTTCAGTCTTGAGGTTGCAAACAGTCAGAGCACGATGACCCGTGCGCCGACATTGACGCGGCCATACAGATCGATCACGTCCTCGTTGCGCATCCGGATGCAGCCGGAAGAGACGTTGGTGCCGATCGTCCACGGTTCGTTGGAGCCGTGAATGCGATAGAGCGACGATCCCAGATACATCGCGCGCGCGCCGAGCGGGTTTTGCGGTCCGCCTTCCATGTGGCGCGGCAGATCGGGGCGGCGCGCCAGCATTTCCGGCGGCGGCGTCCAATCCGGCCATTCCTTCTTGGCCGAAATCTGCTTGACGCCCGACCAGGTGAACCCGGGACGGCCGACCCCGATGCCATAGCGCAATGCCCTGCCGTCACCCTGCACCAGGAACAGGAATTTGTTGGGCGTATCGACGATGATGGTGCCGGCGCCCTCCTTGCCGTGATAGTCGACCTCCTGCTTCTCGAATTTCGGATCGAACGGGCGCTGTGCCGGGTCGTCTTCCGGCTGGCGCATCATCTGTTGCGGTAACATCGGGCCCTGCGGCTGGTATTGCGGTTGCTGCTGATAGAGCGGTCGCGGATAAGCGGGTTGCTGCTGATAGCGTTCGCCTTGGCTCGGTCCGTCGCCGAACAGGAACTCGATGAACCCACCGCCCATGCTGGAGCGTTCGGCATAGGCCGTCCGCACCGGCGCGACAGGCCGCTGCACGCTTTGCTCGGCGTAGATCACATTGGGTTCGGGGAGGGTTGCGGCTTCGACCGCTGCTGCGTGGTCAAATCCGCCACACAGACAAGATGCGCCGGCGAAGAGCGCAAGAGACATTCTTTTCAACATCGACGTACTCTGTACTGTTTCGTCTTGTTACTGTTCGCGCTGCGAGCGCCCGCTTTCGAAAGCGCCCTTGCACGCCACCACCTAAAATCAAAACACAGTCGGTTTGGTAAACAGAAACGGCGTTTCGATTCACCACGTCGTCAACTGCGCGCGGTTTTGTCCGACAGCGTTTATTTTCGATGAATGGCGGATGCGCATGGTTAATCGTTGGTGTCTGGCGGCGCATGATAGGCTCCATAACGGTTCCCGGCGTGAACCCGATGTTAAATCGCATCTGTGTAGAACTGGGCGAGTTGCAGGTTCTAAGGAAAGTCTCATGCCGATTCATCGCAAGCGTTTTCGTATCGAAGAAGCCTTTGTCGGCGACATGCCGATGTCCGCAGCCATCGACGGCGAAATCGGTCCGATGCATCGCGAGATCATGACCGAACTACGCGCCATCCGCGCCGAGATGGCCCATAACGGTCATAGCGCGGAACCGGCACCATCAAGTGAGGGGGCGATCTCGCGCGATGTCGCCAATGCCCAAGCGCTGCTTGAAACCTATCGTGCCCAGATCGCGCAATGCGCGAAGCTCAAGGTCGAGCTTGATCTCATCGCCGACGCCATCAACCGCACCAAGCGGGAAATCGCTGTGCTGCACGGCAAGAGTTTCGACGGCAGTGAAATGGCCAAGGTGACCGGCGAACTCGGCGCCGTGGTCGGCGGCACCGAACAGGCCACCCAGCAGATCCTCGAAGCCGCCGAATCGATCGATCAGTCGGCCAGCGCGCTGTCCAAGGTGACCTCGCCGGATCAGCAAAAGCTGCTCAGCGAGGAGATCCAGGAGCGTGTCGTCTCGATCTTCGAAGCCTGCAACTTCCAGGACCTGACCGGCCAGCGCATCAGCAAGGTGATGGCGACGATGAAATTCATCGAAAACCACATCATGGTCATGATGGAGATCTGGGGCGGCGTCGACGCCATCCGGGCGCATGCGCCGGCGATCGTCGACGACCGCGAAGGCGACGCCCGCCTGCTCAACGGTCCGAAGCTCGATGGTGACGTCGGTCACGCCTCACAGAACGACATCGACGCCATGTTCGACTGAGATCGGCGTTCTTTTTGACGGAAA
>DATBYN010000544.1:0-4843 GCA_036513695.1 Bradyrhizobium sp.
ATCGTGAAACGGCGAACGCCCGAGCGAATTGACGCACCTGGTCCGCTCGATCCAGCTTCGGCGGGCGGCGTGGCCGCGGGCGCCGGCCTGGCGCCATTGATCGAGGACGGGTCGTGGAATCCGGAACGGTTCGTATGGCCAGTTCAGCGCGTCGCGGGCCTTTGCGACTTCCTCGGCGCCAAGCGGCGCACCATGTGCCTTTTCGGTGCCCTGACGGTTCGGCGCGCCGAAGCCGATGATGGTGCGGCAGGCGATCAGCGACGGCCGGTCGTTGTTTCGGGCCCGCTCGATCGCAGCCGCAATCGCCTCGGGATCGTGGCCGTCGATCCGGCATGCCGACCATCCGGAAGCCTTGAACCGCGCGACCTGATCATCCGAACAGGACAGCGATGTCGCGCCGTCGATCGAGATCTCGTTGTCGTCGAACAGCACGATCAGCCGGTTGAGCCGCAGATGCCCGGCGAGCGAGATCGCCTCGTGGCTGAGGCCCTCCATCAGGCAACCGTCTCCGGCGATCACGTAGGTATAGTGATCGACGAAATCGTTACCGAAGCGCGCGTTCATCAGCCGTTCGGCGAGCGCTATGCCGACGGCGGTCGCAATGCCCTGCCCGAGCGGGCCGGTGGTCGTCTCCACGCCGGGGGTGTGGCCATACTCCGGGTGCCCCGGCGTCTTCGATCCCCACTGCCTGAATGCGCGCAGTTCGTCCGACGTCACGCCCGCATAGCCCGTCAAGTGCAGCAGCGCATAGAGCAGCATCGAGCCGTGGCCGGCGGACAGGACAAAGCGGTCGCGGTCGGGCCACGCCGGCTCAGTTGGATCGAATTTGAGGAAGCGCGAGAACAGCACGGTCGCGACATCGGCCATGCCCATCGGCATGCCGGGATGACCGGACTTCGCCTTCTCGACGGCGTCGATCGCCAGGAAGCGGACGGCGTTGGCCATTTCCGCGTGCAAGACCTCGGAGCGGCTTTCGATGCGGGACAACACGGGAGTGTTCATGCCGTGCGCCTCTTGCGTTCCATCAGTTGCAGGATCAGCGGGGTGAGAATGAGTTGCATCGCCAGGTCGAGCTTGGCGCCATGGATCACAATCGAATTGGCGCGCGACATGAAGCTGTGCGGGATCATCGACAGCAGATAGGGAAAATCGATGCCGCGCGGATTCCTAAGCCGGATCACCACCATCGATTCGTCCGGCGTCGGGATCCAGCGCGCAATGAACGGGTTCGAGGTGTCGACGGTCGGCACGCGCTGAAAGTTGATATCGGTTTCGGCGAATTGCGGACAGATGTAGTTCACGTAATCAGGCATTCGCCGCAGGATGGTGTCGGTTACCGCCTCTGCGGTGTAGCCGCGGTCGCTGCGGTCGCGGTGCAGCTTCTGGATCCATTCCAGATTGATGACGGGCACGACGCCGATCTTGAGATCGGCATGCTGCGCGATGTTGACCTTGTCGGTGACGACGGCGCCGTGCAGGCCTTCGTAGAACAAAAGATCGGAGCTATCCGGCAGCGGGCCCCATTCGGTGAACGTACCTGGATCGGCCCGGTACTGTTTCGCCTCTTGCTCGTCGTGGACGTAGTGACGCGTCGTCCCGGTGCCGGATTCACCGTAGTCGCGAAACACCCGCTCCAGTTCCTCGAACAAATTGGTTTCGGGACTGAAATGGCTGAAATGCTTGTTGCCGCGCTCGGCCTCCCCGGCCATTTTTGTGCGCATCTCGACGCGGTTGTAGCGATGGAAGGCGTCGCCCTCGATATAGGCGGCCGCGACCTTCTCACGGCGGAAGATGTTCTCGAACGTCTTTTTCACCGACGTCGTGCCCGCGCCCGACGAACCCGTGATCGAAATGATGGGATGAGCCCGTGACATCGCCATTTGCCCCGTCAGAGGAACAGGCCGCGCCGCGCAAACAGCGGTGCGTCGCTATTGTCGAACATCGGTTCGATACCTTCGTGAATGGCGGCGACGTCGCG
Source organism: Bradyrhizobium sp. (assembly GCA_036513695.1). Lineage (GTDB taxonomy): Bacteria > Pseudomonadota > Alphaproteobacteria > Rhizobiales > Xanthobacteraceae > Bradyrhizobium. Next base: position 1,979 of record DATBYN010000544.1, read on the forward strand.
CACGCCGCGCAGCGAACCCATGATCAGCGGCACCCGCTGGTGCGGCGTTTTCGCGCCGAGTTCCAGAATGCGCCGCCGCCCGGTCGAGGCCGCGCCGCCCGCCCATTCCATCACCAGCGCCATCGGATGCGCTTCGTAGAGCAGACGAAGCCGCCCCTCCCGATAACCTGGACGCGCATCGGCCGGATAGAGAAACACGCCACCGCGCACCAGGATGCGAAGCGACTCCGCCACCAGCGAACCGATCCAGCGCATATTGAAATCCGTGCCGCCATTACCGTTGCTGCCGGCAAGGCATTCTTCGATATAGGCACGGACGGGCCCATGCCAGTGCCGGCGATTGGAAGCGTTGATGGCGAATTCCGCCGCGTCGGGCGCGATCCTCACGCCTTGCGCAAACAGCACGAAGTGGTGCGCACGCCGGTCGAGAATGAAGATGTCGACAGACTGGTTGAGGGCGAGGACCAGCGTTGTCTGTGGACCGTAGACGATGAACCCAGCGGCGCACTGCGCCGTGCCGGGCTCAAAGAAAGTCGAGAGCACGTCATTTCCGCGGGGACGGATCGAAAAGATGGTGCCGACCGAAATATTGTTCGCAAGATTGGCTGACCCGTCGAGCGGATCGATCGCAACGCAAAGCGGCGCCCCGGGTTTGAAGGTTTCAGGAAGTGCCGCTTCCTCGGAAAGCACGGCCGCCACCGGGGCCCCGCGCAATGCGCGCCGCATTATCTCATCAGCGGCGACATCGATATCCTTTTGCAGGTCGCCGTCGGTGTTGATGCCGCCGTTGCGTCCGGTGATGCCCGCGAGCGGCCCATCGGCGATCAGCGCGGACAATTCGATGGCGGACGTGGCGATGGCCTCGATCACCTCACCGATCGCTGCGCCAAGCGGCGAGTGCGATGCGGACCGATCGAGATGTGAACGCAGCGTCACGCGCTCGTCCATGGCCGTCTCCCTAAACCTTCAGTCGGGGCGCTCTCCCGGCGACTCGCCGGTCTGGCGATCCGCCACGTAAAGGAAGCGCAGTTTGCCGAATTAGTAAAATTTTGTTATCTTTGGTTAGAGCAAAGTTTTTGTTATATGGGAGACGGCGATGGCAGGACGCTTCCTGCGTGAATTGACGATCCGCCAGTTGCGAGCGCTGGCTGCGGTTCAGAAGCACCACTCGGTCACAGCAGCTGCCAAGCAGCTTCACCTGACGCAGCCAGCCGTTACGCTTCAGCTGCGCAACTTGCAGGCGCTCGCGGAACTGCCTCTGATCCAGCGCACCAGCGACGGCATGCTGCTGACCGATGCCGGACGCGAAGTGCTGTTGCTCGCCAGCCGTATCGAACAGGCGATCGCCGATTGCGCAACCTCGCTGGAGATGATGGCGGGCAAAACCGCTGGCCGGATATCGATCGGCGCGGTCAGCACAGCGAAATATTTCGTGCCGTTCATGATCTCCGGATTTTCCAGGTTGTACCCGAACGTCGACGTCACGCTCTCGATCGGAAACCGGCAGGAGATCGGCACGGCGCTGCGCGGCTACGACCTCGACTTTGCAATCATGGGCCGCCCTCCGGCCGACATCGACATGGACGTTCACCTGATCGGCGATCATCCCCATGTCATCATCGCGCCGACGGCGCATCGGCTGGCGCGCAAATCCCGCGTCGCGCCGAGCGAGCTTGCAGGCGAAACTTTCTTGACACGCGAGCCCGGATCCGGAACCCGCGGCCTGATGGAGCAGCTATTCGAAAGCGCAGGCATTCGCCCAAAGATCGGCCTGGCGATGAGCAGCAACGAAACCATCAAACAGGCCGTGATTGCAGGTTTAGGTATTGCCTTTATTTCCGCGCACACGGTCGCAACCGAACTCGATGAGCGACGGCTGGTCACCCTCGATGTCGAAGGCCTTCCCATCGTCCGGCAGTGGTTCGCGCTCGCCCGCAAGGACAAGGTGTTGTTGCCGCCGGCGCAGGCGATGCTCGATTTCCTCAGCGCCAAGGGCAAGCAGTTTCTCCCCCGCACCTATGGCCGGCTGCGCCTCACCCGGCCAACCGTGCGCGCCAAGCACCGCTGACGCATGTTTCTCTCAAATTGCTCGGCATTAGGATCTGCATTTCCCGGCGCAAGCGGCTGCTCCGCCGGTGGTAATGACCACCGACGGGAGCTGGGAGCTGACGCGAGCACTCGGGTCAGGCCGCTTTCGCTTTCGCCACATGGGTAGCGATCGCATCCATCAGCGCCGGCGACAGACAATCATAGGGCTCAAGCCCAAGTTGACTAAGGCGCGACCTGATCCCGTTCATCTCCGAGGGGGAAACGCCGGATTCGATCACCGAAGATACGAATGCCGCAAATCCCGGAGCTGCCCAGCCGCCTTCGGTGAAAAGTTCGGGATGGATGAAGTCGAGACCATAGAACGGATGCCCCTTGTTCTCGATGCGGCCGTACATATGCGTCCCGCAAACCTTGCAGGCGTGGCGCTGGATCGCCGCCGCCGTGTCGACAATCTGCAGCTTGTCGCCGTTTTCGAGAACCGTCACGCTGTCGCGCGGGACAACAGCGACGACCGAAAAGGCGGCGCCCTCCGGCTTCCAGCATTTGGTGCAGCCGCAGGCATGATTGTGGGCGACATCGCCCTTGATGCCAACCTTTACCGGCCTGTCCTGGCACTTACAGACAAGCGTGCCGCCGGCAAAGCTGCCCGATCCTTTCTTTACTCCGTTGTCAACTGATGGGTGGATATGAACAGTCATGAGTCAATCCTCCTTTTGTTTGACGCTTCTTGGTTTAGAACGCGGCTCTTGATTTAGAAAACAACCACCGAACGGATCGATTTTCCCTCGTGCATCAGATCGAATCCCTTGTTGATCT
>DATBYN010000545.1:0-3510 GCA_036513695.1 Bradyrhizobium sp.
GGCGAGATAAAACTCTATTACCGGAAATTCCATCCGTGGATTCCAGTCGAGCCCTGGGAGCCCGGCGACATCGGCATTCCCGTCATCGAGGGACCGAAAGGCGCAAAGATCGCGCTGATCATCTGCCATGACGGCATGTTCCCGGAGATGGCGCGCGAATGCGCTTATAAAGGCGCCGAAATCATGATCCGCACCGCCGGCTATACCGCGCCGATCCGCGAAAGCTGGCGTTTTACAAATCAGGCCAACGCATTCCAGAACTTGATGGTCACCGCCAATGTCTGCATGTGCGGCACCGATGGTTCCTTCGATTCCATGGGCGAAGGCATGATCGTGAATTTCGACGGCTCGATCATCGCCCACGGCACGACGGGGCGCGCCGACGAGATCATCACCGCCGAGGTGCGGCCTGACCTCGTGCGCGAGGCACGGATTCACTGGGGCGTCGAGAACAATATCTACCAGTTCTGGCACCGCGGCTATGTCGCGGTGAAAGGCGGCGCGATGGATTGCCCCTACACCTTCATGCAGGACATGGTCGCCGGCACTTTCCGGCTGCCGTGGGAGGATCAGGTCAAGGTGACTGACGGCACCTCGTGCGGCTTCCCGGTGCCGACGCGGGTGTTTGGGGCAAAGGCGGCGAAAGCGGCGGAGTGATTTTCTACCTCGCCCCGCAAGCGGGCGAGGTAACTCAATCTCACGCTAATTTCCCGGCGGATGAAGCTGCGGGCGCGACCTTGTAAAAGACGGCCGGCCACGCTTGATGCCCCACAGCGGCTGCGCCAGCGTCGCGATCGCATCCGCGGGATTGTTTGCATCCAGACAGACAAGATCGGCCGGGGCGCCGACCGCGATGCCGTAATCCTCTAACCGCATCAGCCGTGCGGCAGCACCGGTGATCATGTCGAGGCATCCGGCGAGGTCGGAAGGCCGCGATACGTGACAGACATTGGCGTAGAGGTTCGCCATCCGGATCAGCGAGCCGTCGCCGTAAGGCGTGAACGGATTCAAGACATTGTTGGTCGAGATCGAGCAGGTCACCCCTGCCCTCCGCAACGGCTCCGCCGGCACGACGCCGCGCGGCACCGCATGGTCGTGGCGGCGGCCCATCAGATGCAGATCGGTCGACGGCAAGATCGTCACGGCAACGCCGGCGCGCGCCAACTGCGCCGCGATCGCGCCAAATCGCTCCGGCGGCAACAGTGACATCTGCGTAACGTGCCCGACCGCCACCCGCCCGCCCCAGCCATATTCCTCGGTCTTGCGGCAGACATATTCGATCTGCATCCCATCAATGGTCTCGGCGAGGTCGAGATGCATGTCGATCTCGGCGTCGAAGTCGCGCGCGATCGAAAAGATCCGGTCGATCTGGCCGCGCGGGTCGGTGTCGAAATAAGGAACGGCACCGATCGTTCGCGCACCCCGGCGCAGGCCCTCGATCAACAGCTCTTCGGTGCCGGGATTGTTGGTGAGCCCTTCCTGCGGGAAGACGCACAATTCCACATCCATCGCCCAGGCATAATCGCGCGCGAGCTGTTCGATCCCTTCGAAACCGGTCATGCCGATGCCCGGGTCGAGTTCGACATGGGTCCGCATGCGCATCGTGCCATGCGCGATGCAGCGCTCCAACGTGCGCTTGCCGCGGGCGTAAACATCCTCGATCGTAAAATTGCGTTTGGCGGAAGCGGTTTCCCTAACCGCTTCGGCGACAGTGCCCTCCTCGATGCGGCAACGATCGAGGATGCAGGTCTTGTCGAGATGGATGTGCGTCTCGATCAGGCCGGGAGTGACGAGGCAACCCGCGGCTTTCAGTTCCGGCCCATCAGCCGCGAGCGCTGGTGAGATGGCGGCAATCGCCGCACCTTGGATGCCGATGTCGACGGTACGAAGCGCGCGTCCCTCGAGAATACAGGCGTCGCGAATGACCAGGTCCATCAATTCACCGCTGCCGGAAGGGCCACCCAGATGAGCATCGTCCAGCCTTGTACCACGCCAACTCCGCGGCAGCCCTAAAGGGCGCCATTCTCCCGCGCCGATTCAAAGCAAACCGTATGCCAACACCGTTGCAAAACACCATGAATTTCAACACTTTCCTTGTCGACCAGGCCGCTGCTTGGCAGGCCGCGGAGCGACCGCTGGCACGCTTGTTGCTAGTCTGTGACCCGGGATTTTCTGAACCGAGGGGGAGCGTTCGATGACGACCATTACCGCCACCGCACCAGTCGTGCGAAAGCCGCTATACACATCGCTATTTGTTCAGGTCCTGGCGGCGCTGCTGCTCGGCATCGTGCTCGGAGTTGCGGCTCCGAACTTTGCCGTCGGCTTGAAAGTCTTCAGCGACGCCTTTCTGAAGCTGATTTCGATGATCGTCGCGCCGATCGTGTTCTGCGTGGTCGTGCACGGCATTGCCGGCGCCGGCGACCTCAAAAAGGTCGGGCGGGTCGGCGTCAAGGCGTTGGTCTATTTCGAGGTGATGACCACGGTGGCGCTGGTGGTCGGTCTGTTGCTCGCCTATCTGTTCGGTCCCGGCCACGGCATGAACATCGACCCGTCGACGCTCGATGCCAAGGCGCTCAACACCCATGCTGACAACGCCCACAAGCTGGCGGGCGCCGGCATCGGCAGCTTCCTCCTCAACATCATCCCAACCACCTCGTTCGACGCGCTGTCGCGCAACGACGTGCTGCAGGTGTTGTTCTTCGCGATCATCTTCGGCACCAGCCTCGCTTTGGTCGGCGGCGAAAAGGGCGAGAAGATCACCTCGCTGATCGACGCGGTATCGACGGTGCTGTTCCGCGCGATGGGGCTGATCGTGCGCGTCGCGCCACTCGGCGTGCTCGGCGCGGTCGCCTATACAGTCGGACAATATGGCGTCGGCTCGCTCAAGCAACTGGTCTCGCTGGTGGCGCTGTTTTATGTCTCGGTCGCGATCTTCGTACTCGGCGTGCTCGGCACCGTGATGGCGCTCGCCGGACTGAACATTTTAAAGTTCCTGTCCTATCTGCGCGAGGAGTTGACCATCGTGCTGGCGACCGCGTCGTCGGATGCGGTGCTGCCGCAGATCATGCGCAAGCTGACGCGGATGGGCGTGAAGGACTCGGTGGTCGGACTCGTGATCCCCACGGGCTATTCCTTCAACCTCGATGCGTTCTCGATCTATCTGACGCTTGCTGTGGTGTTTATCGCGCAGGCGACCAACACTCCGCTGTCGTTCGGCGATCTCCTGCTGGTGCTCGGCGTGTCGCTGATCACGTCGAAGGGCGCGCATGGCGTCCCCGGCTCCGCGATCGTGATCCTTGCTGCGACCTTGAACGCGGTGCCGTCGATCCCTGCGATCGGGCTGGTGCTGGTGCTCTCGGTCGACTGGTTCATCGGCATGGCGCGCGCGCTCGGCAATCTGATCGGCAACTGCGTTGCCACCGTCGTCGTCGCCGCCTGGGAAGGCGACCTCGACCACGCCAAGGCAAGGCAGGTGCTCGACGGCACTGAGCTGGTGGACGTGACGGCGGG
>DATBYN010000546.1:0-7616 GCA_036513695.1 Bradyrhizobium sp.
GACGTGGCGCGCGATGCGATCTGGACCATCGTCGTGGTGTCGTCGCCGCTGATGGTGGTCGGCCTTGTGGTCGGCGTGGTGGTGTCGCTGTTCCAGGCGCTGACGCAGATCCAGGAGCAGACGCTGGTATTCGTGCCGAAGATCCTCGCGATCTTCGTGACGCTATTGTTGGCGCTGCCGTTCATGGCGGACCAGCTGCACAGCCACATGATGCGGATATCGTCGCGAATCATAGGCGGTTGATGCACTATGCGTGAGAGATGCGCATCGATATTTCACTGCTGCCGGCGCTCGCCGCCGCCTTCATGCTGGTATTCGCCCGCGTCGGCGCCATGGTGATGCTGTTGCCGGGGTTGGGCGAGTCCAACATTCCGGTTCGCATCAGGCTCGCGATCGCGCTATTGTTGACGTTGATCATATTGCCGCTGCACCGCGCCGCCTATCACGTCGACATGGGCTCACTCTGGCCGTTGTTGGGATTGATGGTGCACGAGATCGTCATCGGCATCGTGCTCGGCGCCACCGCGCGGGTGACGCTCGCGGCGCTGCAGGTCGCGGGAAGTGTGATCGCCCAGCAACTCGGTCTCGGATTCGCCACCTCGGTCGATCCCACCACCCAGGGTCAGCAGGGCGTGCTGATCGGAAATTTCCTCACCCTCCTCGGCGTGACGCTGCTGTTTGCGACCGACAGCCATCATCTCGTGATCGCCGCCGTGAACGACAGCTATGCCATCTTCTCGCCGGGCGAGACCATGCAAAGCGGCGATGTCGCGGCACTCGCAACGCGAGCGTTTGCCGCCGCCTTCAAGATCGGCATGCAGCTCTCGGCGCCGTTTCTGGTGTTCGGCCTCGTCTTCAATATCGGGCTTGGCGTGCTGGCGCGGTTGATGCCGCAGATGCAGGTCTATTTCGTCGGCGTGCCGCTATCGATCCTCGCCGGCTTCCTGATCTTCGCCGTCGTCGTCACGGCGATGATGGGAACTTTCCTCGATTACTTCATCGGCATCATGCACGATTTGATACCGCTCAACGGAAAGCAGTGATCGATGGCCGACGACAACGACACGTCAGATAAAACAGAAGACCCTACGCAAAAACGTCTCGACGACGCCCATGACCGCGGCGATGTCGCCAAAAGCCAGGAAATCAACACCTGGTTCGTGATCGCAGGCGCAACGCTGGTATTGTCGACGTTCTCCGGATCGATCGGCGGCGGCATCATGATGCCGCTGCGCAATCTGATCGCCAATTCCTGGATGATTCATGCCGACGGGCCGGGCCTTTTGGCGCTGGCGCAGTCGCTCGAATATGCCCTGATCGCAGCGCTTGGCGTGCCGCTGTTGCTGCTGGCGCTGGCCGCAATCGCCGGCAACATGATCCAGCACCGGCTGGTGTGGTCGGGCGAATCCCTAAAGCCCAAATTGAGCAAGATCTCGCCGGGAGCCGGAGCAAAACGGGTTTTCGGCAAGCAAGCGGCGGCGAATTTCGCCAAGGGCCTGTTCAAGGTGATCACGCTCGGCGCCGTGATGACGGCGATCCTGTGGCCGGAGCGTCATCGGCTGGAATCGTTCATGCACTTCGACCCGGGGATGCTGCTCGGCGCCACCACCGGCCTGACCGTGCATTTGATGGGCGCCGTGGTGGCGATGCTCGCCGTGGTCGCGATCGCCGATTATTTCTTCCAGTACCGGCAATGGTACGAGCGGCAGAAGATGTCGCTGCAGGAGATGAAGGAGGAGTTCAAGCAGTCCGAAGGCGATCCGCACGTCAAGGGCCGGCTCCGCCAATTGCGCCAGGCGCGCATGAAGAAGCGCATGATGGCCGCGGTTCCCAAGGCCTCCGTGGTCATCACCAATCCGACCCACTATTCGGTGGCGCTGTCCTACGAACGCGGCATGCCGGCGCCGATCTGCGTCGCCAAGGGTGTTGACAATATCGCGCTCAAGATCAGGGAGATCGCAGGCAAGCACGACATTCCGATCGTGGAAAATGTGCCGCTGGCAAGGGCGCTGTATGCGACCGTCAACATCGACCAGGAGATCCCGGTCGAACACTATCACGCGGTTGCCGAAATCATCGGCTATGTCATGGGCCTGAAGCGCGGGCTCTCCGGCCGTCGGGTCTGAGGCTGGGAACAGCTCGCAATGCCGTAATTGGTGAGGAAATGCCCGCCAGCCGGCAAAATAGCAGGCTTGACGGACTTGCGCTTGCCGGGCCGATTCAGGCACTCAGGCGTTAAGCGTGTTAATAAGCGTATTTAAGTGCGTCAACCTTAATCGACAGGCTCTCGTCACCAGCTCATGACCGCCGAAATTGACAACGACCCGTCACGCGAGCCGTTCGCCGTCCACGAGCCGGCGCGGCGCAGCGGCAGCATTGTTCTGGTGCTGTTGGTGGCCGGCGGGATCGTTGCGGTGGCGATGGCGCTGATGACCATCGGCCGGGCGCAGGCCCAGCCTTATATCCTGGGGCTGCTTGCGCTTCTGGCGATGGTCGGGCTGTTCAACCTGTTCGCATTCGCCGCCGGGATCATTCGTTTCGCCGATCGGACCATGGACGATCCGGTCAAGGGCCGCATCGCCGACCAGGCCTATGATGGTCTCGCCGTCACCGACGTGAGGGGCCATGTGGTCTATTCAAACGCGGCCTATTTGGCGCTCACGGGGGCGTCGAGCGCGCAGGACGTGCGGCCGGTGGAGCGGGTCTTCATCGGCAATCCCGATGTCTCTGAAGCGGTGTTTCGCCTTTTGAAGGCGGCGCGCGAGGGCAAGCGGCAGCAGGAGGAGGTCCGCATTGCAGGCCACGACGGCTCGCACGGCCGCTGGCTTCGGATGCGGGTGCGGCCGCTCGGCGAGAACAAGCGCGATGCGAAATACGCGGTGTGGTCGATCGCCGATATTACCCGCGACCGCGAACGCCAGGAGGACGTGTTCCAGGAACTGCAGCACGCCATCGAATATCTCGATCATGCGCCATGCGGATTTTTCTCGGTCAATGCGGCCGGCGATCTGGTTTACGTCAACGCGACGCTCGCCAACTGGCTCGATCACGACCTCGCCGAAATCGGCTCGGGCGGCTTAAAGCTGATCGACATCGTGTCCGGCGACGGGGCTGCGCTGTTGACCTCGATTGCGCCGGTGCCGGGCGAAGTCAAAACCGAGGTGTTCGACATCGATCTTCGGATGCGTGGCGGCAAGACCATGCCGGTGCGGCTCTATCATAAGCTGGCGTTCGGGGCCGATGGCGTGCCGGGTGCGTCCAGGACATTGGTGATCAGCCGCGCGCGCGATGAGCGTTCCGATCCGCAGCGCGCCGCCGAAGTGCGCTTCATGCGCTTCTTCGATCATACCCCGATGGCGATTGCGACCGTCGAACGCGGCGGCACGGTGGTCCGCGCCAACGCCCGGTTTGCCAAGCTCGCGCAAAGCCTCAGCGCCGACGGCGCCGCGAGCAAGTCGATTATCCGCTCCGTCAATCCGCGCGACCGCAGCCTGTTGATCGCGGCGATCAACCAGGCGGCTGAGGGGCAGGGCGATATTCCCCCCGTGGAAGCAATGCTCGATGGTCCGAAGGAGCGATGGGGACAGTTCTTCGTCACGGCGGTGGAGGAAGACGAGCGCGAGACCGAGGCCGCCATCGTCTACATGCTGGAGACCACCGAGCGGCGGGCGCTGGAGAACCAGATCAACCAGTCGCAGAAGATGGACATGGTCGGCCAGCTCGCCGGCGGCATCGCGCACGATTTCAACAATGTGCTGTCCGCCATCATGATGGCGAACGATTTTCTGCTGAACGCGCACAAGCCGACCGATCCCTCGTTCCAGGACATCATGCAGATCAAGCAGAACGCGACCCGCGCGGCGACGCTGGTGCGGCAGCTGCTGGCGTTCTCGCGCCGGCAGACCTTGCGGCCGCAGGTGCTCGATCTCGGCGACGCGCTGTCCGATCTCACGATGTTGCTGCGCCGCCTGATCGGCGAAAAGGTAAAACTCGATCTCGTGCATGGCCGCGATCTCTGGCCGGTAAAAGTCGACGTCTCGCAGTTCGAGCAGGTGATCGTCAATCTCGCGGTGAACGCCCGCGATGCGATGCCCGATGGCGGCAAGCTGACGGTGCGAACCGCCAATGTGACCACGGAAGAAGCCGGCCGGCTCGCCTACAAGGGGATGCCTGCGGCGGATTATGTGCGGATCGACATCGTCGACACCGGAAGCGGCATTGCGCCCGACATCGTCGACAAGATTTTCGAGCCGTTCTTCTCGACCAAGGAGGTCGGCAAGGGCACTGGATTGGGCCTGTCGACGGTCTATGGCATCGTGAAGCAGACCGGCGGTTTTGTCTATGTGGACTCCGAGACCGACAAAGGCACCTCGTTCCACATCTTCCTGCCGCGGCACCATCCCGAGCTCGAGGTTCATGGCGAGGTCCATGGCGCCAACGGCGCGGCCAAGGAGGCGCCGCCAGAGGCAAAGCCGCGGACCGATCTGACCGGGCAGGGCACTATTTTGCTGGTCGAAGACGAAGAGGGGTTGCGCTCGCTGAACGCGCGCGGTTTGCGCTCGCGCGGCTACAGCGTGATCGAGGCCTCGAACGGCATCGAGGCGATGGAAGCGCTGGAGCAGGAGAACGGCGCCGTCGATCTCGTGGTTTCCGACGTGGTGATGCCGGAGATGGATGGCCCGACGCTGCTGAAAACCATGCGCGGCCGCAACCCGGACCTCAAGATCATCTTCGTGTCGGGCTATGCGGAAGATGCCTTCGAGAAGAGCCTGCCGGAGAACCAGCAATTTGCGTTCCTGCCAAAGCCGTTCACGCTGAGCCAGTTGGTTGCGGCGGTGAAGGAGACCATGACGCCACAGTAGAGGGCGCCTCTGGCCGAAAACGCAGGGAACGTAGCCCGGATGAGCGAACGGGTCGCGCGAACGCGCGCCCGATGACAGGCTCCGCGAAATCCGGGCTACAAGGCAGCGTAAACGCCCCCAAACGACCGCGATTCCCCGCGACCCGCGACCGAGGGCCGCAGCTCGGGTTCCCGCGAATGGCTTCCTTTTTCGGCCGCTCTGCCCATGTTAAGGGCGCTTCCCCCTGCCGGGGATTTTAGGGAAACAAACATGAATTTCACGCAACGCGCCCGCGGCATCGTCCAGGCGATTGCCGTCGTTTTATCGCTGGCCGTCCCCCTGGTGCTGACGGTCTCGTCCGCCGACGCCAGGGCCGGCGGCGGCTTCAGCTCGGGTTCGCGGGGAGCGCGGACATTTTCCGCGCCGCCGAGCACTTCGACCGCGCCAAGCACGGCGCAACCGTTCAACCGTACCTTCGCCCAACCGGGTAGCCCGGGCCTGGGCGCCCCCGCCGGCGGCGGGTTCTTCAACCGGCCCGGCATGGGCATGCTCGGCGGCCTCGCCGCGGGCTTCCTCGGCGCCGGCCTGCTGGGCATGCTGTTCGGCGGTGGAATGTTCGGCGGGCTCGGCGGCTTGTCGTCGATCTTCGGCCTGATCCTGCAGATCGGCCTGATCGTCATCCTGGTCCGGTTCGCGATGGCATGGTGGCAGCGCCGTCAGGCGCCTGCATCGGCCTATGCTGGCGCTGCGACCGGAGGACCGGGCGGGCCGACCAGCTTCCGGAGCGGAACCGGTTTTGGTCTGGGATCGGCGAGCGCACCGCTTCAGATTTTGCCGGCCGACTACGAAGCCTTCGAGCGGCTGCTCGGCGACATCCAGGCTGCGTGGTCGAACGAGGATATCGCGCAGCTGCACACGCTGGCGACGCCTGAAATGGTGTCGTATCTGGCCAAGGACATCGAGGCGAACAAGGCCCGCAACGTGATCAACAAGACCTCCGAGGTAAAACTGCTGCAGGGCGATCTTGCGGAAGCCTGGCGCGAGGGCGACACCGATTACGCGAGCGTTGCGATGCGCTTCTCGCTGGTCGACAAGACGCTCGACCGCGCTGGCGGCCGGCTGGTCGAGGGCAGCGAGCAGCCGGCGCAGGTGACGGAAGTGTGGACTTTCGTGCGGCCGCGGGGCGCAAACTGGGAGCTCTCGGCGATCCAGCAGACCTGATCGTCTGCGACACGGTAACGAGTTGAAAGGCGCTGCGGTTTGCTCCGCAGCGCCTTTTCGCTTGATCGTTCCCGTCTTGCCGCGGAACCTGGAATAAACTCCGCCGTTGCGTGTTGATCTCTGGCTATTAAGCGCCGCTTCAAACAACGCAGATCAAATCGGAGGATTCCATGACCGCTCTCGCCAAGATTATTTCGCACGCGTGTTTCGGTCTGGCGGCGGCCTCGCTCGCTGTGCTTGCGGCTCAACCCGCGCGAGCGCAATCGGCCGACATGAGCTTTTTCGTCGCCAGTACCGGCATCGGTAATGGCGGCAACCTCGGCGGCCTCGCCGGCGCTGACAATTATTGCCAGACGCTGGCACAAGCCGCGGGCGCCGGCGCCAAAACCTGGCACGCTTATCTCTCGACGCAGGCCGCCGACGGAGCTCCGGCCGTGAATGCGCGCGATCGGATCGGCAAAGGGCCCTGGCAGAATTCCAAGGGCGTCGTGATCGCGAAGGACGTCACCGAGCTGCATGGCGGCAACAATATCAGCAAGGGAACGGCATTGACCGAAAAGGGTGAGATGGTCAACGGTTACGGAGACAAGCCGAACAGGCACGACATTCTCACGGGATCACAGCCGGATGGTACGGCGTTCGATGGCCCGGACGACCGCACTTGCAAGAACTGGACGTCGAGTACTCAGGGTGCAGCCATGGTCGGGCATTCCGATATCAACGGACCCGCAACGGTTCCAACCGTCAAATCCTGGAATGCGGCGCATCCCTCGCGAGGTCCCGATGGCGGCTGCAGCCAGAAGGACCTGATCAGCACCGGCGGCGACGGCCTGTTGTATTGTTTCGCGGCGAACTGACGTAAGTCATTCCGGATCTAGTCCTCCCGATCTGCCGGAATGACGAACGATAAGCGAGCCCGCTCATGAAATACGAACTCTATTACTGGCCCGGCATTCAGGGCCGCGGCGAATACGTCCGCCTCGCGCTCGAAGAGGCGGGCGCCGATTATGCCGATGTCGCGCGCGAGCGCGGCACCTCGGCGATGATGAGGATGATGGAGGATGGCCGCACCCCGCCGTTCGCGCCGCCCTTTCTCAAGGCCGGCAAACTTCTGATCGGGCAGACCGCCAACGTCCTGCTCTATCTCGGCGTGCGGCATGGGCTGGCGCCGAAATCGGAAGCGCCGCGGCTGTTTGTGCATCAGCTGCAATTGACCGTCACCGATTTCGTGCTCGAAATCCACGACACCCATCATCCGCTCGGCCCGTCGTTGTATTACGAAGACCAGCGTCAGCCTGCCAAGAAACGCACCGAGGATTTCTGGAAAGAGCGGGTGCCGAAATATCTCGGTTATTTCGAGCGGCTATTGGAGCGTAGCGGTGGCGCCTACCTGACCGGCCGCCGGCTGACTTACATGGATCTCTCGCTGTTCCAGATCGTTGCGGGACTGCGCTACGCATTTCCGAAACGCATGAAGGCCTTCGAGGGCGAAATTCCCGGCCTGGTTGATCTGCACGACCGCGTCGCCGCGCGGCCCAACATCAAGGCCTATCT